>JAWWBV010000076.1:0-8599 GCA_033720795.1 Halomonas sp.
CGGTGGGCCAGCATCAGGAAGACGTTGGGCACGAAGCCGGCCTTCTCCTGCACCGCCAGCATGGCGTCGCGGATGTCGTCCGGCAGGTCATGGATCGATTCGGGGATGGGGAAGCGGCTGATCGGTGCGGCCATGGAGCGTCCTGTCGTTGTCGTGGTTGTCTCGTGCCACCCGCCAGTGAACGTCAACGTCAGGATGTTGACCATGATCCCTTCGGCGTAGCCCTGCCATCTGCCAGGCCGTTGAGAGATTACGCTTCTGTACTCGTGGAACTGGGCATCAGGACTGGGGTGTCGGGGGCGCCGATCAATGCGGACACGATCGAACGATGGCCTGAGACGCCCGGAACCGGTTGTCGATCTCACTCGACGGAGAGCACCACACGGTTCCGCCCGCCGTTCTTGGCGAGGTATAGCGCCTGGTCGGCGCGTTCCAGCATCTGCTCGAGCGTATCGTCCTCCGTGCCGATAGCCGTGACACCGATGCTGACGGTGCAGGAGATCGGGCTCCCCTTCTTGATGTCGATCGGCAAGGCTTCGAAGCTCGATCGGATACGTTCTGCCAATGCCATGGCTTGATCCGGCGAGGTGGCCGGCAGCATCAGGGCGAATTCCTCCCCCCCAAATCGGCCGAGCAGGTCGGAGTCCCGCACCATGTCCATGGTCAGGCTGGCGAGGCCGGCGATCACGATATCCCCGGCAGGATGCCCCCAGGTGTCGTTGACCGACTTGAACTTGTCGATGTCCATCATGATCAGGGACACCGGGTGCTTGTATCGTGCTGCACGGCGACATTCCGATTGTGCCTGGATCATCCACGCCCGCCGGTTCATGGCCCCGGTCAGGGCGTCGGACGATGCCGTCTGGCGCAGCTCGATGCTGTCGATCAGGATCTTGGCGAAACTGGACAGGATATCCACTTCTTCGGCAGAGAACTCACGTGGCGAGGTACCCATCACGCACAGGCTGCCGATGTTGTATCCATCCGGCGTGGTCAGCGGGACGCCGGCGTAGCTCACGACATTGGGATCCCCCACCACGAAGGGATGATCGGCATAGAGGGCATCCGCTCGGGCATCGGGAATGAGAAGCGCGTCGGACTGGTCGATGGTCCTGGAGCAGAAGGACAGTTCGCGCTCGAACTCCTGTGCGCCGATACCACGTCTCGCCTTGAACCAGTGTCGACGCCGATCGATCAGTGAGACCCCGCTCATCGGCACCTTGAGGACCTGACGGACAAGGGTGGCCACGTTCTCGAAGGCCATGTCCTCTTCGGTATCCAGGATCTCAAGGCGCTCCAGGGCCCGGATGCGACCTTCTTCATCATCCAGCTTCACTTCGAACATGTGGACGGCTCCCGACCCCTGACGTCACGAATTACCAGAATATCACCACGACCACCCTTTCACCCGCAATGGAAGAACACCATGCCGCAGCGTCTTCTTGTGAACGCACGTGGTTCACACCCTGGAATCATCATCCAGAAGGGAGGAGCGGTCGTGGTCCCTTCGACCTTGTCGACCGCCCCTGGTCAGGCGACGGAGAGATAGCGTTCCTGGAGGTCGGGGGTCTCGCGCAGCTCGGCGGTGGTGCCGGCATAGGCGACCTGACCCTTCTGCAGGATGTAGGCCCTGCGGGCATGGTGCAGGGCGAAGGCCACGCTCTGATCGGTGAAGAGGATGGTGGTGGTGCTCGCCAGGTCGCCTCTCAACGCACTCTCGCCCGCCGCGACGCGACGCCTCACCTCGGTCCCACGAGGATTGCCCCTCGGGGTCGGGTCGGCCATTATTTTTCCATGGGCGGCCCGCCATCCCGGGCGGGAACGCCAGGCCCGTCACCGAGGGGCCTGGCACTGTTGCCGCAGCCCGGGGAAAGGATCGATCCCGAGGCGGTGCCGTCGCGCCGCCACACCGCTGCCTGCATGGACATTCCGTATGCCCGATCGAGCCGGTCTTGCCTTTTCAGCGTGGAACCCGGGCCTGGAGGCCGACCTGCCTCGCCATTACCAGGCCCTGGAAACGATTCATCACCCGGCCAATGTCGACTCGCGCCTTGCCGACATCCCCGAGCTGCAGGCCCTCACCGGGCTCGCGGAAGAGGAACTGGTCGCGTTCAAGGCGGACCGCCTGGTGCTGCACGAGGTCATCGTGCAGGTGACGGCCGACCTCGTGGTCCTGGAGGGGGAAGAGGAAGAACGCCTGGGACAGCACTTCCGCGATATCGCACGCACGATCCTGTCCGACTACCTGGCCCCACATCTACCGACACTCAGAGAGGCACATGCCCGGCTGCATGAGGAGGTCCACGCCCGGGTGGGCGACATCCTCGCCGCGGCCTTCGCCCCCGAACCGACGCCGGTCACGCCCGAGCCTGCCTCCTGGCTGTCGCGATGGCGTGGCCAACGCCGTGCCCCGCCACCACCGAGGCCTCCCCGCACCATCGAGGAGCGGCACCATGAGGTGATCCGGGGCATCAAGGAAACGGGGCTGGCCGCCCGTGGCGACCGGGAGCGGGCCATCTACAAGAGCACCTACCGGGTCCTGAACTCGATCGCCAGCCGCCAGGGCCATATCGGTGTGGACCGGGCACTCCTGGCGAGGCTGATCACCCGCCAGGTGTGCAACGACTTCGGCAGCCGTCACCTCGGCGAGAAGATCGCCCCCCATGTCGAACGTGCCGTGGAGATCGAGGGCTACAGCCGGCTTCCCAACGCCAGGGAACCGATCCTGATCAGCCTCAAGGGGGCTTCGGCGGCCGGCAAGAGCTCCCTGCGTCCGATGCTGAAGAACATCCTGCGGGACCTGGGGATCCAGCCGGACCACTACGGCACGGTCTCCCCCGACATCTGGCGCCGCCTCCTGCTCGACTATGACGCCCTGGGCGAGGCCTACAAGTATGCCGGCCGCCTGGCCGGCAAGGAGGTCAAGCTCATCGATGCCAAGCTCGATCGCTACATCCGCGACAAGGCCCGGCGAGACCGCTCCATCCCGAACCTGCTGATCGACCGGTTCCGCTTCGACAGCTTCTCCCTGGACAGGGTGCCGCAACTGCTGGATGCCACCTATGCGAAGTATGTCGCCACCATGTACTTCTATTTCATCGTCACCCCGCCGGAGGCGACGGTGGAGCGGGGCTGGGAGCGCGGTCTGGCGCGGGGCCGCTACAAGGCGGTGGAGGACTTCCTGGGACACTGCGTGGAGGCCTACGACGGCATGCCCAGGTTGCTGTTCAAGTGGCTGGACAGCCGGCATCCCCGGCTCGAGTACGCCTTCCTCGACAACAGCGTTCCCAAGCACACTCCGCCGACGACCATCGCCTATGGCAACCGCGAGGTCCTGCACATCCTGGCGCCCCTGGGGCTGGTCAATATCGACCGTTACAAGAGGATCAACATCCAGGCGACCTGCCCGGCGGAGGTCTATCCCGACCACGACAGCCTGGCGGTCGGCAGGAACTGTGCCTTCCTCAAGCAATGCCTCGCCAGGGTGCCGGAAGTCCGCTTCGTCGACGCGGCGACCGGCCAGGTGTACCTGCAGGTCTCGTCGGGCCGCTTCTCGGTGGTGGACCCCGCGATCCTGCAGGCCAGGAAGCAGGAGCCGGAACTCGCTGAGCTGTTCGCCACCCTCGGGGTGCCCGAGGGTGGTGAACAGCGATGAGGCAGACATCGTCGCCGACTCAGGGTCCGCCAGGGGAGTAGGAGCGCACATGCCGCATGGCCTGGCTGATGGCCGCACGCCCGGCGCCACTGTCCCCGTAGGCCTTGGTGAGCGTTGCCGCCCCCTGCTGGCTGGCCAGCAGGAAGTGCGTGAGCGCCTCCGGATCGGCCCCCTCGTGCAGCTTGCCCTCGCGCTGCAAGCGGCTGAGGACGTCGTACAGACGGGTCGCCAGGGCCTGGAAGCACTGCCCGACGGCAGCCCGAGTGGCCTCGTCGGTCTCATGCAGGCCGGCCGCCAGGGTGCCCACCGGGCAGCCGCGTCGACAGCGTTCCACGTCCAGCTGGTCGACCATCGCCAGCAGCCACGCCTCCAGGTCATCGAGGCTATCCAGGCCGGGGCCTTCGTCCAGTGAGGCGCACAGGTGCCGTTCCCACCAGGCAGCGACCTCACGAACCAGTGCCTCCTTGGAGGGAAAATGCTGGTAGAACTGGCTCTTGCCAGCGCCGGCCTTGCGCAGGATCTCCTCGAGGCCGGTGCCGTCGACGCCCTGGGCATGGAAGAGGTCCGCCGCCACGGTCAGCAGGCGCTGCCGGGTCGCTTCCCCCTTGCCTTGACCCGGCGCGTGGGGCGCGGGCCATCGAGCCGTCGCCCTAGTCGTTCTGGTGGGTCGCGAAGACACCGTGTTGCTCCCTCCATTGATCCTCGTTCGCCAGGGTAGCCCGAGGCATCAGCATGGCAAAGTCGATCTCGCTGAGGGCATGGCCGTGCCGCACCCGTTGCGGCCAGTCGTGGTTGGCAAGCGCCGACTTGCCGACCGCCACGAAGTCGGCCTGCCGGTCGATGATGAGCTCTTCGGCCCTGGCCGGATCTCCCAGCGACCCATTGGCGATCACCGGCAGCTCCAGGAGTTCCTTGGCGAAGGCCGCCAGGCTCTTGTCGATCCCCTCGAGGGCCGGGGTCGTGGCATCGATCTCGGAAAAGTGCAGGTAGTCAAGAAACTCGTGGCCCAGGGTGCGCAGGATGTCCGCGGCCTCCTTCGGCCCCGCCCAGCGATAGTCGGGATCCGTGACCTTGACCTGGGAGAGGCGCATGCCGACCAGGAAGTCGGGGCCGACCGCCTCGCGCACGGCGCGTATGACCGCGACCGGGAAGGCCAGGCGCTTCTCCAGGCTGCCGCCCCAGCCGTCGTCACGCTGGTTGAGGCCGCTCGAGATGAACTGGTCGAGCAGGTAGCCGTTGGCGGCGTGGATCTCGACGCCGTCGAAACCCGCCTCCTGGGCGCGCCGGGCGGCGGCGGCGAAGCCATCGATGGCCTCGACGATCTCCTGCTCGGTCATGGGACGAGGCGACGGAAAGGGGCCTTCGCCGCCGTAGAACCCCAGCATCTCGCCCTTGGGCGCGACGGCCGAGGGCGCGACCGTCTCGTCGACGAAGCGATTGCCCTGGGCCTGGCCGCCGGCATGCATCAGTTGCGCCACGATCATGGCACCCTCGGCCTTCACCGCCTCGACCACGGGTTGCCAGGCGTCGCGCTGAGCCGCGTTGGCAAGCCCCGGCTGGTTCAGGTAGCCCTGGCTGAAGCGCTCATCGGTGTAGGTGCCCTCGGTGATCACCAGGCTGAAGCCGCCACGGGCGAAGTCCCGGTAGTAATCACGCATGCGCGCCGTCGCGCATCCGTCGGACTCGGCGCTGGTGCGCGTCATGGGTGCCAGCACCAGGCGATTGGCCAGCCGACGGCCGGCGATGCTGCCGGATTCGAACAGTGAGGCATGGGGGGCGATCTGCGACATGGACGACTCTCCTCGAGGCATGAATGTACCGTTCGGTACAAGATACGATCCTGCCGGCATCGGGGACAATAAAATGTGCCTATGGAGACGATCGGCAGGTGAAGGAGTGGCCGGGGGACAGGGCAGATCCGGTGACGTTCCCGACCGTGAGCCTCATCGCCGGGCGCTATACTGAAGTCAGCCCCTGTTGCCTGGGACCGGTCTCGACCCAGCGGATGCCGAGAAGCGTCGATCGGTGCCCGGCGAGGCGCCGGCTCACTGGGCGACAGGCGGCAAGACCGGAACCTGATCCGGACCGGCAGGCCGGCACCGACTGCCTGGCGTTGGACCGGCCCGACATCGAGGGTCAATGACGCCAGGCGGGAGAAGGGAAGGCACGGGGGGTCGAGGCCACTGCGCCTTGCCGGGGAGGATGTCATGACAACGCATATCGATGCTGCAGCACTGCAGGAGTTACGCCAGAATTTTTCCGGGGAGATCCTGCTCCCCGAGGCCAGCGGCTACGACGAGGCCCGCCGGCTCTTCAACGCGATGATCGACCGGCGTCCCGGGCTCATCGCCCAGTGCGCCGATGTGGAGGACGTGATCGGCGCCGTGAACTTCGGCGCTCGATCGGGGCTGGAGATCGCCGTTCGAGGCGGGGGGCATGGCGTCGCCGGCAAGGCCTCGACGG
The DNA here is from genome assembly GCA_033720795.1 of Halomonas sp. GTDB lineage: Bacteria > Pseudomonadota > Gammaproteobacteria > Pseudomonadales > Halomonadaceae > Halomonas. Next base: position 6,119 of record JAWWBV010000076.1, read on the forward strand.
AAGGAGGCCTGGTGATCGACCTGCGACGCATGAATGATGTGTCCGTCGATCCCGCCGCGCGGACGGCCACGGTCGCCGGCGGAGCGACGATGAGCCATCTCGACCGCGCCACCCAGCCCCATGACCTGGCCACGACGGGCGGTCGGGTATCGACCACCGGCGTCGGCGGCTTTGCGTTGGGCGGCGGGGATGGCTGGCTGGCGCGCAAGTTCGGCCTCGCCTGCGACAACCTGCTGGCCGCCGAGCTGGTGACCGCCGACGGCGACGTCGTACGCGCCAGCGAGCGGGAGAACCCGGACCTGTTCTGGGCGCTGCACGGGGGTGGCGGCAACTTCGGCGTGGCCACCTCGCTGACCTTCCGGCTCCACGAACTGGCCGGCGTCACCGCCCTGCTGCTGCTGTGGTCGCCCGAGAAGGCGCCGGAGGTCCTGCGTGCCTACCGCGACTATCTGGAGACGGCACCGGACGAGGTGGGCGGTGGCGCCCTCTACATCACGGCCCCGCCGGAAGACTTCGTTCCCGGGCACTTGGTCGACCACCTCGCGTTCGTCATCCTGGTCGCCTATGCGGGGCCGGAAGCCGAGGCCCGGGATGTCGCCGCCCCACTGCTCGCGCTCGGCCACGAGGGCGAGCTGATCGCCGAGATGCCCTATGCCGATCTGCAGTGCATGCTCGACGACCCCCCGGGGTATCGCAACTACTGGTCGGCCGATTACCTGGAGGCCTTCCCCGACGAGGCGCTCAAGCGGTTCTGCGCGCGGGCAGACGACATGATCGTGCCGTCCCCCTCCCAGCACGTGCTGTTTCCCCAGGGTGGCGCCGTGGCGAGGGGACCCACCGACGTCCCGATCTCCTGGCGCCATGCCCCCTGGGTCGTGCACCCCTTCGGCCTGTGGGAGAACCCGGCCGATGACGCACGCGGCCGGCAGTGGACGCACCGACTGCGTGAGGACCTGCGCCCCTGGGCCAGCGGCAACGTCTACCTCAACTTCATCGGCGACGAGGGCAGGGAGCGGGTCATCGCCGGCTTCGGGCAGGAGAACTACGCACGGCTGGCGAGGATCAAGGCCCGGTATGATCCGCAGAACCTCTTCCACCTGAACCACAATATCGCACCGGCCTGACCCGGCGACGCGCGACACTTCGCTCCTCGGGACAGCACTCGGCCCCGCCTCTCTCGAGACGGGGCCGCCGATGGCCGCGCTGGGCGAGGTGCGATCAGCCCAGCGAGATGGTGCTGTTGATGCCGCTGGAGACGTTCTCCGGCTCGAACCAGCGGGCGGTGACGGTCTTGGTCTGGGTCCAGAAGGCGATGGCCTGCTTGCCGTTGGGGCCCAGGTCACCGAGCTTGGAGCCCCGCGAACCGGTGAAGCTGAAGTAGGCGACCGGCACCGGGATCGGCACGTTGATGCCCACCTGGCCGACGTCGATGTCGGACTCGAAGCGCCGCGCCACCCAGCCGGAGTTGGTGAAGATCGAGGTGCCGTTGCAGTGGGGGTTGGCGTTGACGAAGGCGATCGCCTCGTCGAGGGTCTCGACGCCGACCACGCAGAGCACCGGGCCGAAGATCTCCTCGCGGTAGATGGTCATCTCCGGGGTCACGTCGCTGAACAGGGTCGGGCCGACGAAGTTGCCGTTCGGGTAGCCCTCGACCTGGCAGCCGCGGCCATCGACCAGCAGCCTGGCGCCCTCCTGCTCGCCGGTGGCGATCAGGCGCTCCACGCGCTCCTTGGCCTGCGGGGAGACCAGCGGGCCGAGGTCGGCGTCCGTCTGGGTGCCGGGGCCGACCTTCATGTTGCGGGCGCCCTCGGCGATGTCGTCGAGCCACTCGCGGGCCTCGCCCACCAGCACCACCACGGAGTTGGCCATGCAGCGCTGCCCGGCGGCGCCGAAGGCGGAGCCCAGCAGGTTGTTGATGGCCTGGCTGCGGTTGGCGTCCGGCATCACCACGCAGTGGTTCTTGGCGCCCATCATCGCCTGCATGCGTTTGCCGGCGGCGGCGGCGCGATCGTAGAGCAGCGAGCCGACGTGGGTGGAGCCGATGAAGGAGAGCGCCTTGATGTCGGCGTGATCGGCGATCTGGTTGGCCACGTCCGGGCCGCCGTGCACCACGTTGAGCACGCCGGCCGGTACGCCCGCCTCGTGGGCCAGCTCGACCAGGCGCATGGTGGAGGTCGGATCCTGCTCGGAGGGCTTGAGCACAAAGGTGTTGCCGGTGGCGATGGCCAGCGGGAACATGAAGCAGGGCAGCATGATCGGGAAGTTGAAGGCGGTGATGCCGGCGCCCACGCCCAGCGGCTGGTTGAGGCTGTAGACGTCCACCTCGTTGGCAGCGTTCTCGGCCAGTTCGCCGAGCTGCAGGGACGTGATCGAGCAGGCGTGCTCCACCACCTCCAGGCCGCGTCCCACCTCGCCGACCGCGTCCGGCAGGGTCTTGCCGTGCTCCTCGCTGATCAGCGCGGCCAGCTCGTCGGTGTTCTC
>JAWWBV010000077.1:0-8587 GCA_033720795.1 Halomonas sp.
CACCACCTGCAAGCAGATCATCCAGATGGCGCGCGAGGCCGGCGCCCGCAAGGTCTACTTCGCCTCCGCCGCGCCGCCGGTGCGCTACCCCAACGTCTACGGCATCGACATGCCGGCGGCCAACGAGCTGATCGCCCACGGCCGTAGCGAGGCCGAGGTGGGCGAGCTGATCGGCGCCGACCGGATCTTCTACCAGGACCTCGACGACCTGAAGGCCGCCTGTCGCGAGGTGAATCCGGACCTCGAGAGCTTCGACTGCTCGGTGTTCGACGGCCAGTACGTGACCGGTGATATCGACGATCACTACCTGTCGGCACTCGAGGCCTCGCGCAGCGACGATGCCAAGCAGCTCAGCGCCGGCGATCACGCGCTGGTGGGGATGCACAACCAGGAAGACGACATCGACGACTGAAGGGGCCCGTCATGCAGCAGGATCAGATACCCGCGCCGGAGTGGGAGCTCGAGACCCTGGCCATCCGCGCCGGTCATCGGCGCACCCACGAGCAGGAGCACGGCGAGCCGATCTTCCCGACCTCGAGCTTCGTCTACGGCAGCGCCGCCGAGGCGGCGGCCAAGTTCAGCGGCGAGGAGCCGGGCAACATCTACTCGCGCTTCACCAATCCCACCGTGCGCACCTTCGAGCAGCGCCTGGCGGCCATGGAGGGGGGGGAGCGCTGCGTCGCCACCAGCTCGGGCATGGCGGCGATCATGGCCACCGCGCTGGCGCTGCTCTCCGCGGGCGATGAGATCGTCGCCTCCCGGTCGCTGTTCGGTTCCACGGTCAGCCTGTTCGACAAGTACCTCGGCAAGTTCGGCATCACCACCCGCTACGTGGAGCTCTCGAACCTCGAGGCGTGGGAGGCGGCCATCGGCCCGGCCACCAAGCTGCTGTTCGCCGAGACGCCCTCGAACCCGCTCTCCGAGGTGGTGGACATCGCGGCCCTGGCCGAGATCGCCCACCGCCATGAGGCGCTGCTCGCCATCGACAACTGCTTCCTGACGCCGGCGCTGCAGCGGCCGCTGGCGCTGGGGGCCGACCTCGTCATCCACTCCGCCACCAAGTACCTGGATGGCCAGGGCCGGGCGATCGGCGGGGCCGTGGTCGGCCGCGACAAGGAGCTCGAGGAGGTGTTCGGGGTGGTACGTACCTGCGGCCCCTGCCTGAGTCCCTTCAATGCCTGGCTCTTCACCAAGGGGCTCGAGACCCTCAACCTGCGCATGCGCGCCCACTGCGAGAACGCGGGGCGGCTCGCCGAGTGGCTGGAGGGCCATTCGGCGGTGGCGCGGGTCCACTACAGCGGCCTGGCGAGTCATCCGCAGCACGCGCTCGCCGGCCACCAGCAGCAGGGCTTCGGGGCGGTGATCGGCGTCGAGGTGAAGGGCGGCCGCGAGGCGGCCTGGTCGGTGATCGACGCCACGCGCATGGTCTCGATCACCGGCAACCTCGGCGACGTCAAGACCACCATCACCCACCCCGCGACCACCACCCATGGCCGCCTTTCCGACGAGCAGAAGGCCGCCGCCGGCATCAGCGAGGGCCTGATCCGCCTGGCGGTGGGGCTGGAGGCGCTGGAGGACATTCGCGGCGACCTGGCGCGTGGGCTCGACGCCCTGGTTTGACGGCCGCTCGACCCTTCCTTCTAGTCGCCACGAGCGCCTGCCCCTCGGGGCAGGCGCTTTCGCGTGGATTTCCCCCGTCTTCCTTGAACTCCGCGTCCTCGTCTCCATCTCATCTAGGCACGTATCCACCGAAGCCCGAGGAGGGCCGCGATGAAGATCCTGATGGTACTGACCTCCCATGATCGCATGGGCGATACCGACCACAAGACCGGCTTCTGGCTGGAGGAGTTCGCCGCGCCCTATTACGTCTTCAAGGACGCCGGCGCCGAGATCACCCTGGCCTCGCCCAAGGGCGGCCTGCCCCCGGTGGACCCCAACTCCCAGGCCGAGGAGGCCCTCACCGAGGAGACCCGGCGCTTCGAGGCGGACGACCAGGCCAAGGCACAGCTCGCCAGTACGCAACGACTCGCCGAGGTCGAGCTCGATGACTTCGACGCGATCTTCTATCCCGGGGGACACGGGCCGCTGTGGGACCTGACCGGCGATGCCGATTCCCGCCGTCTGATCGAGGCCTTCCTGGCCGCCGAGCGTCCGGTGGCCGCGGTCTGTCACGCGCCCACGGTGCTGCTTGACGCCCGGACGCCCGCAGGCGAGCCGCTGGTCAAGGGGCGTAGGGTCACCGGCTTCGCCAACAGCGAGGAGGAGGCGGTGGGCCTCAGCGGCATCGTGCCGCACCTGCTCGAGGATGCGCTCAAGGAGCAGGGCGGGCAGTACGAGCGCAGCGACGATGATTTCGCGCCCTTCCAGGTTCGCGACGGGCTGCTGGTGACCGGGCAGAACCCGGCCTCCAGCGCCGCCACGGCCCGCCTGCTGCTCGAGGTGCTGGCCGAGCGAGCCTGACCCTTCCGCCCATCGCGCCATGATCGTATGCCGCCGTCACGTCCGTCGTGACGGTGGCATACGGTTTTTTTGAATGGGATGTTCGGGTTTATTCGCGGATGTCGATCTGCCGGTAGGGTATGCTGGCCCTCGATTCCAATATGCAGGGAGGCAGAGGGTCCATGTGGAACAACACCCGTCGCGGCTGGGGACTGGTGAGCATCCTGCTGCACTGGGTCGGCGCCCTGGCCGTCATCGGCCTGTTCGCCCTGGGCTGGTGGATGACGGGGCTCGACTACTACGACCGCTGGTACAACCTCGGTCCCTGGTGGCACCGTTCGCTCGGCATGCTGCTGCTGCTGGCCACCCTGATCCGCCTGGGGTGGCGCTTCCTGCAGCCCACGCCGGAGGCGAAGGGGCAGCGCCTCGCGCGTTTGACGGTCCACCTGGGCCACCTCGGGCTCTATGCGCTGATGCTCCTGGTGCTGGTCAGCGGCTACCTGATCTCCACCGCCGAGGGCGAGGGGATCCAGGTGTTCGATCTCTTCGAGGTGCCGGCGCTGATCAGCGGCCTGCCGGATCAGGCGACGCTGGCCGGCCGTGTCCACTGGTACAGCGCCCTGGCGCTGATGTTGCTGTCCGCCGGCCACGCCCTGGCCGCCCTGAAACACCACTGGGTCGATCGCACCGACGTCCTTTCGCGGATGATCGATCCGCGCCGTTCCCGTCGCCCCTGAGGCGATGATTTTCCCCGAAACGATCCGCAAGGAGCCTTCATGATCAAGAAGACCGCCATCGCCTCCGCCCTGGCCGCCGCCGCCCTGGTGCCGCTGAGCCAGGCCCAGGCCGCCGACTACGCCATCGACACCGAGGGTCAGCACGCCTTCATCCAGTTCAAGATCAGCCACCTGGGCTTCTCCTACATCCTCGGCAGCTTCGAGGAGTTTTCGGGCAGCTTCCGCTACGATCCGGAGAACCTGGAGGATTCGGCTGCCAGCCTCGAGGTCGACGTGACCAGCCTGACCAGCAACCATGCGGAACGTGACAAGCACATCAAGAGCGAAGACTTCCTGGCGACCGGCGAGTATCCAACCGCGACCTTCACCTCCACCGGCTTCACTCCCAGCGGTGAGAACGAGGGCGTGTTGAGCGGCGAGCTGACGCTGCACGGCGAGACCAACGAGATCGAGATGCCCGTGACAATGCTGGGCGAGGGCGAGGATCCCTGGGGCAACTACCGTGCCGGCTTCGAGGGCTCTACCACGCTGGCCCTGGCGGACTACGGCATCGACATGAGCAAGTTCCCCGAGGTGATGCATGAGCTCGAGCTCTATGTCACCTTCGAGGGCATCCGCCAGTAAGACGCCTCGCGGGGCGATGCTGCCAGGATACGCCACCCTGTGAGTTACTGAACTGACCCCCAGGAGGTGGGCGGTTCATTCAGCCGGCACTCAAGGCCTGAGACCTGTACTGCACAGGGCTCAGGCCTTTTCCATTGGGAAGGGGAGGCAGGATGGCCTTGGGGGTGCCCGAGCCCGGGCAACCTCAGGAAAAGGAGAGGATCTGCCATGATGTGTCCGAAATGTATGAGACGGAACACACTTAAGGAACTAGGGTTCTCAGTGCAATGTCGGAGGGCAGTGCCTGCTCGGGGACCGTATAAGATATTTCCTGCACAAGAAGGTAGGATGGTCATTATCGATGCCGCCCCGGATCATGCGCTTCCCGCAGGCAAGGCGGCATCGTCAGGCGATGATGAGAGGATGAATGAGCGGTCGCGAAACCCGTTTCCAGCAATGGCTGGTGCGCCGTTGGCAGCAGGTCAGGGCGAAGAGGTCCTCCGTTTGGAGGACAGCCCCCCGGGGGGACGTAGAGCGCGTCAGACGCCAGTACCTGGAAAGCGAGCAGCGATTTCGTGCCCTGCTGGAAAGCCTGCCCAAGGTGGCGGTCCAGGGCTACGACCGTGACCGTCGAGTCATCTACTGGAACGAGGCCAGCACCCGGCTCTATGGCTATAGCAGCGACGAGGCCCAGGGGGAGCTGCTCGAGGAGCTGATCATCCCAGGGCCGATGCATGAGCCCGTGATCCGGGCGCATCGCGCCTGGGTGGAGCGGGGAGTCGAGATTCCCGCCAGTGAGCTGGAGCTTCAGCACAAGAACGGCGAGCCGGTCTCGGTCTTCTCGCATCACGTGATGCTAGGGGAACACACCGACGATCCCCTGATGTTCTGTGTCGACGTGGATCTCTCGGATCAGAAGCGGGCCCATCGCGAACTGGATTTTGTCACGCGCTTCGACGCCCTGACCCATCTGCCCAATCGCCAGACCTTCGAGTCCCAGCTCGACGAGGTCCTCGCCGGCTGTGGGCGACAGGATTGCGGGCTGGTGCTGATCTACCTGGACATCGACCGTTTCGTGGAGATCAACGACACCCTGGGCTACGAGCAGGGCGACCGCCTGCTGGTCGAGCTGAGCCGGCGCCTTCACCACGCAAAGCGCGGCTCGGACCTGATGTCGCGCCTCTCCGGCGATGAGTTCGTGATCGCCTTCCCGGGGCTCCAGCGCGAGCATGTGCTGCCGCAACTGGTCCACAAGATCCAGCAGGCGCTGCGCGCCCCGTTCCTGATCGACGGATCCCGGCACCAGGTGACGGCCTGCCTGGGCGTCAGCTTTTATCCGGACAACGGCGATACGGCGCGGGAGCTCATCCGCAATGCCGATGTGGCCAAGAACCGGGCCAAGCTCGATGGCCGTGGCAGCGTGTGGTTCTTCGATCAGCAGCTCCACGACGAGCTGCTCCATCAGCATCGCCTGGTCGATCGCCTGGAACAGGCGCTCGACCAGGGCGAGCTAGCGCTGCACTACCAGCCTCAGGTGTCGGCCATGAGCGGGCGCATCGAGAACCTCGAGGCGCTGCTCCGCTGGTATCCCCACGACGGCCCGCCGATCTCTCCGGCCGAGTTCATCCCGCTGGCCGAGCACTCCGACCTGATTCACCACCTCGGTGACTGGGTGATGGAGACCGCCTGTCGACAGCGGGCGCGGTGGCAAGACGCCGGCCTGGCCCTGGGGCGCGTCGACATCAACTTCTCCGGCCGGCAGATGAGCCGACCCGACGTCTTCGAGCGTTTCGAGGCCTGTCTGGCGCGCTACGATCTGGGGCCGCGGCACATCGGCATCGAGCTCACCGAGAACGTGCTGATCGAGGCCGATGACCGGATCCTCGAGGAGCTGCGCCGGCTCTATCGCCTGGGGTATCGCATCGCCATCGACGATTTCGGTACCGGCTACTCGTCGCTGAGCTATCTCAAGCACTTCCCGGTCACGGCGCTCAAGATCGACCGGGCCTTCGTGCGGGATGCTCCGGATCAGCCCGAGGATCGCGCCATCATGGAGGCCGCGGTGTTCATCGGCCATCGACTGGGACTCGAAGTGGTGGCGGAAGGGGTCGAGAATCGCGAACAGCTGACGCTGATCCGGGAAATGCGCTGCGATCTGGTGCAGGGGTTCTACTTCTTCCGTCCCATGCCCGCCGCGGACATCGAGCGCACCCTGGCCGGACAGATGGCCGGGCACGGTGGCGTCACGGGCTGAGTCCGGCGTCGCCATGGCGTAGAATGCGTCTCCCCCGCCTGCCCCCGGAGTCCGTGTGAATTCCCTCGACGCATCTCGCTCCACTCTCGGCCTCACCCTGTGGCGCCAGACCTGGCCCATGGCGATCGGCGTGCTGGCGCTGCTCGGCTTCCAGCTGGTGGACAGCGCCTTCATCGCCCGCCTGGGCACGGCGCCGCTGGCTGCCCAGTCCTTCACCTTCCCGCTCTCCTTCCTGGTCATCGGCATCCAGGTGGGCATGGGCATCGCCATCGCGGCGCTGATCTCGCGCGCCCTGGGCGCGCGGGAAACATCGCGAGCTCGCCGTCTGGGCAGCCTGGTGCTGCTGGTCGGCACCGTGACCATCGCGCTGCTCGCGCTGCTGCTGTGGGCCATCCAGGCCCCGCTGTTCGCCCTGCTGGGTGCCGACGAGACGACGCGGGCGCTGATTCGCGACTACTGGGGCCCCCAACTGCTGGCGGCGTGGCTCGGGGCGGTGCTTTACTTCGGCTACAGCCTGTTTCGGGCCCACGGCGACACCTGGCTGCCGGGCAAGATGATGGTGATCACGAGCCTTCTGAACCTGGTGCTCGATCCGCTGCTGATCTTCGGGGTCGGGCCCTGGGCGGGATTGGGCCTGCCGGGCGCCGCCTGGGCGACCGCCATCGCCTTCGCCATCGGCCTGGCGCTGCTCGCCCAGCGCCTGCGTGACAAGGCGTGGCTCGCCGCCGAGGGGCTGGCCGGGGAGCTTGGACGCTCGCTCGCGCCCTTCCTCGGTATCGCCGGCCCGGCGATGATCAGCCAGCTGATGCCGCCCCTCGCCGCGATGCTGGCGATCTCGGTGGTGGCCTCCCTCGGCGAGCCCCAGGTGGCGGCCTGGGGGCTGGCCAGCCGCCTGGAGACCCTGTCGCTGATGGTGGTGCTGGCGATGACGATGTCGCTGCCCCCCTGGCTCGGGCGCTGCTACGGGGCGGGAGACTGGGCGCAGGTGCATCGGCTGATGCGCCTCGCGCTCAGGGTAGTGGTGGCCTGGCAGCTGTCGCTGGGCGTGATCATGGCGCTGGCCGCGCCCTGGGTTGCCCTCGCGCTGTCGGGTAATCCCGAGGTACAGGACGACCTGGCGATCCTGATCCGTTTCCTGCTGCCGAGCTACGCGGCGCTGGGGATCTGCATGATCGTGGTCTCGGCCGGCAATGCCCTGGGCTGGCCTCTTCGGGCCATGTTGATGTCCGGGGCGCGGCTCTTCCTCTTCTACCTGCCGTGCCTGTGGCTCGGGGCCTGGCTCGGCGACCTGGTGGGCCTGGCGGTGGGGGCGGCCATCGGCAACCTGCTGGCGGGCCTGGCGGCCTGGCAGGTGCTGAGACGGATCCTGGCGAGCCCGCGCCGCCAGCCCGTCGAAGTATCATAGAGGAATTCTCTGAAAAACATTCATTAAAAGTAATTTTCTATTGTTTAAAAGAGAAAAAACGCTCTATATGTTTGTGAATGGTGGATTATTTGGGTTAATCCACTGGGAATGTGTCCCTATACTGCGTGGCTCGATGATCTCACCACCCGGCAGAAGGGGAAGCGCATGAAGGTACTGATTCTCGGCAGCGGCGTCGTCGGCGTCACCAGCGCCTATTACCTGGCTCGGCAGGGCCACGAGGTCACGGTGGTGGATCGCCAGCCGTCGCCGGCGCTGGAAACCAGCTACGGCAACGCCGGCCAGGTCTCCTTCGGCTTCTCCTCGCCCTGGGCGGCGCCGGGCATTCCCCAGAAGGCCGTCAAGTGGATGTTCCAGGAGCATGCGCCGCTCAAGATCCAGCCCAAGATGGACCCGAGCATGGCGCGCTTCATGATGCAGATGCTCGGCAACTGCGATCCCGAGCGCTACATGGTCAACAAGGAGCGCATGGTGCGCGTGGCCGAGCACAGCCGCGCCTGCATCGATGCCCTGCGCGACGAGACCGGCATCCGCTACGAGGATCGCCAGCGCGGCCTGATGCAGCTGTTTCGCCACGAGAGCCAGGTCGAGGCGGTGGCCAAGGACATGCGGGTCCTGGAGCAGTGCGGCGTGCGCCACAAGCTGCTCAATGCCGATGAGATCCAAGACGTCGAGCCGGCACTCGCCCGGGTACCGGGCAAGTTCGTCGGCGGGCTGCACCTGCCCGACGACCAGACCGGCGACTGCTACCTCTTCACCAACCGACTGGCCGACTACTGCCGCGAGCGGCTGGGCGTCGAGTTCCGCTTCAACGTCGAGATCCAGCGCCTCAAGCGCAGCGCCGGGCGCATCGAGAGCGTGGTGTCCAGCGAGGGCGAGCTCACCGCCGACGCCTACGTGGTCTGCCTGGGCAGCTACTCGCCGTTCCTGGTCAAGGACATGGATATCCGGCTGCCGATCTACCCGGTCAAGGGCTACAGCCTGACCGTGCCGGTCACCGACGACGGCGGCGCCCCCCAGTCCACGGTGATGGACGAGACCTTCAAGGTGGCGATCTCGCGCTTCGATGACCGCATCCGGGTGGGCGGCACCGCCGAGCTCGCCTCCTATGACCTGAGCCTGCTGGAGAAG
>JAWWBV010000078.1:0-8535 GCA_033720795.1 Halomonas sp.
CCATGGCTGCCCCTTCGCGTCGTGTCATGCCGGATTCGCCGTCTGGCGGGGCATGCTGTCGGCGATGCGATCAGTGCTCGTGACCACCTTCACCGTGCACGTGACCGTGCTCGACCTCTTCCTCGCTGGCCTCGCGGACCTCGGCGATCTCGACGTCGAAGTTCAGGGACTGGCCGGCGAGCGGGTGGTTGCCGTCGACGGTGACGGTGTCACCCTCGACCTGGGTCACGGTGACCATCAGCGGGCCGCCCTGGGTCTGCGCCTGGAACTGCATGCCCGGCTCGACGCTTTCGACGCCCTGGAAGGCATCGCGCGGCACTTCCTGCACCAGCTGGGGCTGAATCTCGCCATAGCCTTCCTCCGGGGCAACCTGTGCCTGGAGCTTGTCGCCAGCCGCGCGACCTTCCAGTTGCTTCTCGAGGCCCGGAATGATGTTGCCGGCGCCGTGGAGGTAGGTCAGCGGCTCGCGGCCTTCCGAGCTGTCCAGCACTTCACCTGCGTCGTTGGTCAGGGTGTAGTGGAACGCGACAACGGAATTCTGCGCAATCTGCATTGAAGAACCTTTCGGTGAGTGCATGTGGCCAGCTATGGTAACGCGCCGGTCAAGCGGCTGTCAGGGGCATGGAGGAAATTCAGGATGTCCCGGCCGAGCCTGAGCCCTATTCACCCTGGCGCGCCGGCCGATCCGCCGGAGAGGGACTTTCGGACTGTTGCGTGGTCTATCGGGCAGGGATACCCTTGCAGGTCAAGATTTCCGACCCCGCTTCGTTCGCCCCTTTCCTGGAGAATGCCATGACCCCGATCCTGATCTGGCTGATCGCCTTCGCCGTTGTCCTGACGCTGCTGCTCAAGCGCTGGGATGCCTCGATCAACCGCGGCCTCGACGGGCTGCTGCCCGCCGTGCTGCGCAGCGAGGACGACCGCTGGGTCTGGTGTCCGGCGCTGGCGGTGCTGATCGCGACCGCCGTGGTGCAGCCGGTCGACCTGCTGCTTACCCTGATCATCATCGGCGTGCTGGCGCTGATCGGGACCAAGCTGGCCGGCTGGGTCATGAACAAGGTGCAGCACTGAGCTCCCGGTAGAACCTGCCGCGGGGGCGAGGCGCTCACGCCGACCCGTCCCCCAGCACTCCCCAGCCTCGATGCATGGAAAAAGGCCCGCGGATCGCTCCGCGGGCCTTTTCTGTGCCGGTCGGTCTCTTGCCGGTTCGTTCATGCGGATCAGGCCGCCCTGACCCCGGCGTCCTCAGTAGGGGGCGACGCTGGCGCTGGCGCCGCTGCCGATGATGCGCACGCGCTGCCCCACCTGGAAGCGCTGGTCGGCCTTCTGGACGATGACCACGTTCTGGCCGTTGTCCTGACGGATCTCGATCTCCCAGGCCGGGATCAGGTTGGCGGATTCCTCGATACGGGAGCCGGCGACGCTGCCGGCGATCACCCCGGCCGCCGTGGCGAGGGTGCGGCCCGAGCCGCCGCCGACCTGGTTGCCCAGCAGGCCGCCGATCACCGCGCCGCCGCCGGTGCCGATGAGGCCGCCGGCACGGCTGTCGGCCTGGATCTGCACCCGGCGCAGGGCGGTGATGGTGCCGAAGGTGACGGACTGGGCCGCCTTGGCCTGGTTGCCGCTATAGACGTTGCCGGAGTAGGGCGCGGTGTTGGCGCAGCCGGCCAGCGTCAGGACGCCCAGGGCGAGAACGGGAAGAAGGCGCTTCATGAGGGGATCTCCTTGATGTCCTTGAGGAACACTCGGCCATGGCGGGACGGCCAAAGGTTAATGGACAGTGTTCGCTAATGAGTCTACCCATCGCGAGGGGGCTTGGCCAGCGTTCTGGCCATGATGATGGCGAGTGTAGCCCCGGGGCGAGGCGAGCAGTATGAAAACAATCAGCAGAAAACGCTCCCCATGAAAAGGGGAGGCCATGACGGCCTCCCCGGAATCGGCGATGAGGGGCCGCGATCGGCCGGGGGGATGATCCCGGGCGATCGGGCCGCCTGCTCAGCCGAACTGGTTCATGGTGTTGTCCTTGCCGCCGGCCTTGAGGGCCGCTTCGCCGTGGAAGAACTCCTTGTGGTCGTCGCCGATGTTGGAGCCGGCCATGTCCTGATGCTTGACGGTGGCGATGCCCTCGCGGATCTCCTTGCGCTGCACGCCCGCCACGTAGGCCAGCATGCCCTCGTCGCCGAAGTAGCCCTTGGCCAGGTTGTCGGTGGACAGGGCCGCGGTGTGGTAGGTCGGCAGGGTGATCAGGTGGTGGAAGATCCCCGCCTCGCGGGCGCCGTCGCGCTGGAAGTTGCGGGTCCACTCGTCGGCCAGCTGACCGAGCTCGGTGTCGTCGTACTTGGCGTTCATGAGGTCGGCGCGGTCGTAGGCGGAGACGTCCTTGCCTTCCTGCTCCCAGGCGTCGAACACCTGCTGGCGGAAGTTCAGTGTCCAGTTGAAGGACGGCGAGTTGTTGTAGACCAGCTTGGCCTCGGGGCAGACCTCGCGGATGCGATCGACCATGCCCTTGATCTGGCCGACGTGGGGCTTCTCGGTCTCGATCCACAGCAGGTCGGCACCGTTCTGCAGGCTGGTGATGCAGTCCAGCACCACGCGGTCCTCGCCGGTGCCCGGCTTGAACTGGTAGAGGCCGGAGGCCAGGCGCTTGACCTTGACCAGCTTGCCGTTCTGCTTGATCACCACGTCACCGTTGTCGATGTCGGAGGCGCTGGCGATCTCGTCGCCGTCCAGGTAGCTGTTGTACTGGTCGCCCAGGTCGCCCGGCTCGTTGGTCACGGCGATCTTCTGGGTCAGGCCGGCGCCCAGGGAGTCGGTGCGGGCGACGATCACGCCGTCCTCGACGCCGAGTTCCAGGAAGGCGTAGCGCACGGCGTTGATCTTGGCGATGAAGTCTTCGTGGGGCACGGTGACCTTGCCGTCCTGGTGGCCGCACTGCTTCTCGTCGGAGACCTGGTTCTCGAGCTGGATGCAGCAGGCGCCCGCCTCGATCATCTTCTTGGCCAGCAGGTAGGTGGCCTCGGCGTTGCCGAAGCCGGCATCGATGTCGGCGATGATCGGCACGATGTGGGTCTCGTGGCCGTCGATCTTGGCGATCAGTTCCTCGGCCTGCTTCTCGTCGCCGGCCTTCTTCGCCTCTTCCAGGTCGCGGAACAGGTGGTTCAGCTCCCAGGTGTCGGCCTGGCGCAGGAAGGTGTAGAGCTCCTCGATCAGCGACGGCACGCTGGTCTTCTCGTGCATGGACTGGTCGGGCAGCGGGCCGAACTCGGAGCGCAGCGCGGCGACCATCCAGCCGGAGAGGTAGAGGTAGGAGCGCTTGGTGGTGTTGAAGTGCTTCTTGATGGAGATCAGCTTCTGCTGGCCGATGAAGCCGTGCCAGCAGCCCAGCGACTGGGTGTACTGGGAGCTGTCGGCGTCGTAGGCGGCCATGTCCTCGCGCATGATCTTCGCGGTGTAGCGGGCGATGTCGAGGCCGGTCTGAAAGCGGTTCTGAACCCGCATGCGGGCGGCGTGCTCAGGGTTGACGTTGTCCCACTTGCCCTGCTGGGCTTCGCGCAGTTGAGCCAGTGCCTTGAGTTCGTCTTTGAATGTCGTCATGGGGCCATCCTTCAGGTCGGAGTGGAAGCTCGCGATCGCAACGGTCCGCTGCTGCGTGTCGCCAAGGTCGTCGCCTGCTGCATCATTCGGCCAAGCCCGCTGGTTCGGTAAAGCCTTATGCTGCACCTGCGAAGTGTCTTCAGGTTCCTCCAGGACCGTGGGCTTGTCTCTACGGCCTTGGTCGAACCCTGGCGAGGGGGGAAGGGAGGGGCTCATGTGCCGCTGTCGCCGCCTATCGATGGCCCTGCCTTCCTCGCCATGGCTTTCACTATGGCCCCGCATGGCGGGCATTCACCATTCCCCCTTGGGCGCAGTGGGGGTTGTAGCTCGACTACAGGAAGGCGGTGGACACCGCCTTTCGTGTAGTCGAATGCCGAGGAAGAGGTGGCGGAGCTCGGTTCACTCCTGCAGCGGGAGCTGCATGTTGCGGTGCGGAATGCCGGCGTCCATGAACTCGCCGCCGACGGCCTCGAAGCCCAGCCGTTGGTAGAAGGCCAGGGCATGGGTCTGGGCGGCGAGCTCCACCCGCGGGTGGCCGTCGCGACGGGCGGCCTCGATGGCGGCCCGCATCAGGGCCGCTCCGACGCCGAGGCCGCGCGCCTCGGCGAGCACCGCGACCCGGCCGATGTGGGCGTCGGGCAGCAGGCGCGCGGTGCCGATCGGGCGGCCGTCCAGCACGGCCAGGAAGTGGCGGCAGCTGCTGTCGCGCCCGTCCCACTCCTCCTCGATGGGCACCCGCTGCTCCTCGATGAAGACGACCCGGCGGATCTCGGTGGCCTCGGGGCCAAGGGCCTCCCAGCTTCCTTCACGAATGTCCACGCTTTTCTTATGCATGATGAGCCCCTCCCGGCCGGACCATGGTTCCCTTGCTCCTTGCGCCTGGTTACTCCTCGAACTCATCGGTCCAGGCGAGGCTGCCGGCGTCGCGCAGGGCGGCGAGCAGGGCTGGCGCCTCGTCGAAGGCCAGCAGCGACGCGTCCAGGGGAGCCTCGGAGGCCAGCGTGCGAGCGAGCGGCAGGGCGCACACCACGCCGTCGCCGTCGGCAAACAGCGTCGCCCGGGTCTCGTCCAGGGCGCGCCAGGCGAAGCGCGAGCCGGGGCTGCGCACCAGCTGCTCGCCCTCCTGTAGTGCGGCGACAAGGTCATCGGGCTCGGTCGGCGTCTCGGTCGGCACCAGCTGGTCGGCGTACTTGGGCTGGGTCATCACCCGGCCGAACCACTGGGCCAGCTGGGCCGGGTCATCGAGGGTGTCGAGGATCATCCGGCGCATGCGTCTCACGGCGTCGTCGTCGAGCTCGGCGGGGTCCGCCGGGGGCGCCATGCCGGCGTCCGCGTAGCGGTGTGATGCCGGCAGCTGCTCGCCGAGGTAGTCGGCGTAGGAGGTGATGGCCTCGTCCGCCGAGGGGGCCCGGAAGCCCACCGAGAGGGTCAGGCAGTCGTCGGACTGGCTGACGCCGTGGTGGGCCCAGGCGGGGGGCAGGTAGAGCATGTCGCCGGGCGCCAGGACCCAGTCCCGGTCGGCCCCGACCTCGAAGGTCTCGAGGATGCGCAGGTCGATGCCGTCAAGGATCGGCGCCTCGTCGGGGACCCGGCCGCCGAGCTGCCAGCGCCGGGTGCCCTGGCCCTGGAGCAGGAAGACGTCGTACTGGTCGACGTGGGGGCCGACGCTGCCGCCGGGGGGCGCGTAGCTGACCATGACGTCGTCCAGCCGCCAGCGCGGCAGGAAGGTGAAGTGCTCGAGCAGGGCGGCGACCTCGGGCACGTAGTGATCCACGGCCTGCACCAGCAGCGTCCAGTCGCGCTCGGGCAGCCGGGCGAAGGTGGCCTCGTCGAAGGGGCCGTGGCTGACCTGCCAGGGCCCCTCGGGGCCGCGCTCCTCGACCAGGCGCGCCTCGATGTTCTCCTCGCAGGCCAGGCCGGCCAGCTCGTCGGGGGCGAGGGGGCACTGGAAGTCGGGGAAGGCGCCGCGGATCAGCAGCGGCTTGCGCTGCCAGTGGTCGCGCAGGAAGTCGGTGGCAGAGAGGCCGCCGAGCAGGGTGAGGGGGTCGTCTGGTGACATGGTCTCGCGCTCGCGATGGGGTGAAACGGCGACAGGCGCCGTCGGGCGCCTGTCGGGATACTAGCATGTGGGCGGCTGGCTCGGCGTCGACGCGGCGGTTCCGGCGACAGGCCCCGGGGTGCCGGACCATAGCGAGGGCGCTGTGAAGACTTCCCTGTACGCTGCCGATTCCCTGCCTGGAATCGGACCCTCTTCAGGCCTGTCCCCGGCGCCGCTCAGCCTATTGCTCGGCGCTCGGCGCTCGGCGCTCGGCGCTCGGCGCTCGGCACTTACAGCCGGCGCGCCTGGGCCTCGGCGTTGCCGATGTAGCTGGCCGGGCTGAGTGCCTTGAGCTCGCTCTTCACCTCGGCGGGCAGCTCGAGGGTGTCGATGAAGGCGGCGAAGCCGGTCTGATCGATGCGCTTGCCGCGGGTCAGCTCCTTGAGCTTCTCGTAGGGCTTCTCGATGCCGTAGCGGCGCATCACGGTCTGGATCGGCTCGGCGAGCACCTCCCAGCTGTTGTCGAGGTCCTCGGCCAGGCGCGCCGGGTTGGCCTCGAGCTTGGAGATGCCCTTGAGCGAGGCCTGGTAGGCGATCATGCCGTAGGCCAGGCCCACGCCGAGGTTGCGCAGCACCGTGGAGTCGGTGAGGTCGCGCTGCCAGCGGGAGATCGGCAGCTTCTGGGCCAGGTGGCCGAGCACGGCGTTGGCGAGCCCCAGGTTGCCCTCGGAGTTCTCGAAGTCGATCGGGTTGACCTTGTGGGGCATGGTCGAGGAGCCGATCTCGCCGGCGATGGTGCGCTGCTTGAAGTAGCCCAGGGAGATGTAGCCCCAGACGTCACGATCGAAGTCGATGAGGATGGTGTTGAAGCGGCACACCGCGTCGAACAGCTCGGCGATGTAGTCGTGGGGCTCGATCTGGGTGGTGTAGGGGTTGAAGGTCAGCCCCAACCCCTCGACGAAGCGCTGGGCGTTGGCCTCCCAGTCCACCTCCGGGTAGGTCGCGAGGTGGGCATTGTAGTTGCCCACCGCGCCGTTGATCTTGCCGAAGATCTCGACCGCCTCGATCTGCTTGAGCTGGCGACGCAGGCGGTAGGCGACGTTGGCCATCTCCTTGCCGAGCGTCGTCGGGCTCGCGGTCTGGCCGTGGGTGCGCGAGAGCATCGGCTGGGCGGCGTGCTCCTCGGCCAGGCGGGCGATCTCGTCGGCGACCCGGTGCATCATCGGCAGCAGCGCCTTCAGGCCGTCGGTCAGCATCACGCCGTGGGAGAGGTTGTTGATGTCCTCGCTGGTGCAGGCGAAGTGCACGAACTCGGTGACCGCATGCAGTTCCGGCTGGTCGGCGATCTTCTCCTTGATGAAGTACTCCACCGCCTTGACGTCGTGGTTGGTGGTGCGCTCGATCTCCTTGATACGTTCGGCATCCGCCAGGGAGAAGTCGCGCAGCAGGGCCTCGAGGTGCGCGGTGGCCTCGGCGGAGAGCCTGGGTACCTCGGTGATCTGCGGGTGCTCGGCGAGGCACTCGAGCCAGCGGATCTCGACGATGACCCGGGCGCGGATCAGGCCGAACTCGCTGAAGTGCTCGCGAAGGGCGGCGGCCTTGGACGCGTAGCGGCCATCGACGGGAGAGAGGGCGGTGAGGGCGGAGAGGGGCAGTGGAGCGGCTTGCATGGGTCGGATTCCGGTCAAGGGATGGTAACGGGGGTGATGAAAAGGCGGATCAGCCCAGCTGGTCCAGGGCCTTCTTCAGGGCGCCACGCTGGAAGACCAGCTTCCAGCGTCGGCCCCCCTGCTGGTGCCAGAGCAGGGCGAAGCGGATGCCGGCGAGCAGGATGGCGCGCACGCGCTCGGGCATCATGCGGCTCTGCAACAGCGACGGGTCGCCCTGGACGACGATGCGCGTCTTGAGCGTCGAGAGCGTCTCCTGGTAGGCCTCGCCGAGGCTCGAGACGACGTTCTCGTGGGTGGCGCCGAAGTGCTCTGCCTGACCCTGGATGCGCGTCAGGCGCGTGCCCAGGGCGTCCATCATGGCGTCGTTGGAGCGCAGCTGGTTCATCAGCATCAGCAGCGAGAAGCCGTAGCGCAACACCACCGGATTGACCTGCTGGCGGCCGACCACGCCCTCGAGCACCTCGAGGCCCTGGCGCAGGTTGTTGGGGTGGCCGCCGTAGATCGCCTCGAAGGACTCCGGGTTGGTGTCCAGGGTAGCGCGGATCAGGGTCTCCCAGGCGCGCTGGTCGGTCTGTCCGGTGCGGGCGAGTTCGTCGACCTGGCTGGCGGCCTGGAAGACCCCGGCCAGCGCCAGGGCCTGGCGAGCCGCGGGCGTGTCCGGGGCGCGGTGGATCGGGGTCGAGGCGGTCATTGGCCGGGCTCCGTGGCATTCCAGGTGGTGCGGATCACGCCGCCGCCGAGGCAGATGTCGCCGTCGTAGAGCACCAGCGACTGCCCCGGCGTCACGGCGCGCTGGGGATCGTCGAAGCGCACCTCGACGCCGCCGTCCTCCCGCGTGTGGAACGTGCAGGGCACGTCAGCCTGGCGATAGCGGGTCTTGGCGGTGAGGCGGCCCTCGGCGGCGGGGGGCTCGCCGGCCACCCAGTCCATGGCCTCGGTGGCCAGGCTGTCGGTGTAGAGCAGCGGGTGGTGCTTGCCCTGCACGGCGACGAGCACGTTGCGCGTGAGGTCCTTGGCGGCCACGTACCAGGGCGCGTCGGGGTGATCGGCGAGCCCGCCGATGCCGAGCCCCTGGCGCTGGCCCAGGGTGTAGTACATCAGCCCCATGTGCTCGCCGATCACCTCGCCCTCGGGCGTCTCGATCACGCCGGGCTGGGCGGGCAGGTACTGCTTGAGGAAGTCGCTGAAGCGGCGCTCGCCGATGAAGCAGATGCCGGTCGAGTCCTTCTTGCG
>JAWWBV010000079.1:0-8465 GCA_033720795.1 Halomonas sp.
GCCGTGCCGGGCCAGATCCGCTGCTTCGGCCGCGAGGACTGGATGGCCCCGGTGGCCTCGGGCTCGGGGGCGCCTTCGGCCATGGTGATCTGTCCCTGCTCCACCGGCACCCTCTCGGCGGTGGCCACGGGGGCCAGCAACAACCTCATCGAGCGGGCCGCCGACGTCGCCCTGAAGGAGCGGCGCCGGCTGATCCTGGTGCCCCGCGAGACGCCCTTCTCGGCGATCCACCTGGAGCACATGCTGTCGCTGACCCGCATGGGGGCGGTGATCCTGCCCGCCGCCCCGGGGTTCTATCACCAGCCGCAGCGCATCGAGGACCTCATCGACTTCATCGTCGCGCGCATCCTCAACCAGCTCGGCGTCGAGCACCGCCTGATGCCCCGCTGGGGCGAGTCGTGATCCAGCTCTCGCTGCTGTCGGTGTTCGTGCCGACCTTCCTGCTGGTCTCGCTGACGCCGGGCATGTGCATGACCCTGGCCATGGTGCTGGGCATGACCCAGGGCGTGCGACGAGCGCTGTGGATGATGGTCGGCGAGCTCGCGGGCGTGGGGCTGGTGGCCTTCGCCGCCGGGGCCGGCGTGGCCGCGCTGATGCTGCGACAGCCCGAGCTCTTCGCGGTCTTCAAGTGGCTGGGCGGCGCCTATCTGGGCTACCTCGGCGTGATGATGTGGCGCTCCCGCGGGGGCATGGCCATCCCCGAGACCCTCGAGGCGGGCCCGCCCGCCGCCCGCGGCCAGCTGGCCCTGCAGGGGCTGGTCACGGCGGTGGCCAATCCCAAGGGCTGGGCCTTCTTCGTGGCCCTGCTGCCGCCCTTCCTGGACGCCGCGCGGCCGCTGGCGCCCCAGCTCGCGGCGTTGATCGCGGTGATCCTCGCCATCGAGTTCCTCTGTCTGCTGCTCTATGCCACGGGCGGCCAGACCCTGCGGCGGCTGCTCGGCCGGCGCGACAGCGTGCGCCTGCTCAACCGCGCCGCCGGCACGCTGATGGTGGGCGTGGGCCTGTGGCTGGCGCTGGGCTGAGCCGGGGCTAGAACGGCGGCAGCCAGGCGATCCGCGCGGCGACCAGCGCCAGCGAGGCGATCCCCAGTCGCTGCCAGGGGCAGGGGCGCAGCGTTGCCCGCGGATAGCGCTGCCAGGCGAGCTGCACCAGGGCGCAGACCACCAGGCCGAGCAGCGCCCCGCCGACCAGGTCGCTGAGCCAGTGCACCCCGATCACCAGGCGCGACAGCGCCAGGGGCAGGATGGCGGCGATCGCCGCCCAATAGGCCAGGGTGCGCCGGCGTGGAGGGAGTTCGCGGCTGGCGAAGGCCGCGGCCAGGCCGAACAGTACCACCGCGGTGGAGGTGTGGGCGCTGGGGTAGGAGAAGGAGTCGGCGAGGTGCTCCGGGGTCATGGGGCGGATGCGGCCGATCGCCGCCTTGCCCAGGGTGTTGAGCAGCGCGATGCCGATCAGGCCGCCGGTGAGGTGCCGTAAGGCCGCCCAGTGGCGACGCCAGGCGAGCCAGCAGCCCCAGGGCAGCACCAGGGCCAACACGCCGGGCAGGTCGCCCGCCCGCTCCAGCGCCTGGCCGACGGCGTCGAGGCCGGGCAGCGAGAGGGCTTGCATCAGCCCGTACAGGCGAGTGTCCATGGCCAGCGGCGCATCGTGATGAATGACCACCAGCGTCCAGGCGGAGAGGGCGGTCAGCGAGAGGATCAGCAGCAGCCAGGAGGCGAGGGGAGGTTCGATGTCATGGGGCGGGGAGAGCCACCGCCACAGGCGTCGGCCGAGGGCGCTGCGCCGTGACCAGCCGATCAGCGCCCGATAGGCCTGCCCTTCGCGGGTCACCAGGTGACGCACCCAGGAGAAGACAACCGCGAGGATCACCACCAGCGCGCCCAGGCCGACCAGCCAGGCCTCCAGCCCCTCGGGCAGCGCCACCAGCCGCTGCCAGGCGCGCCCCAGCAGGTAGCCCGGCAACACGTAGGCCGGCGCCCACAGCGCCGCCGAGATCAGGTTGGCCCACAGGAAGGCGCGGGGCGACATGTGCAGCATGCCGGCGATCAGCGGCACCACTGGCCTTACCGGTCCCACGAAGCGTCCCAGCAGGACCGAGAGCGAGCCGTGTCGCTGGAAGAAACGCGCGCCCCGGGCCAGCCACTCCGGGTGGCGTGACAGCGGCCACTGGGCGGTGACCTTTTCGCGCTGGTGATAGCCGAGCAGGAAGCTCAGGCCGTCACCGATCACGGCGCCGATGAAGGCGGCGAGGATGGCCGTGATCACGGCGAGCTCCTGGTGGCCGGCCAGGGATGCGGCGGCCGTCATCAACACCACGCCGGGGACCAGCAGGCCGACCAGCGCGAGGGATTCCACCAGCGCGATGGCGGCGATGATCAGCAGCAGCAGCCCCGGGGAGGGGGCCAGCTGGAAGAGGGTGTCGGCGATGTTCACGTGACGCTCCGTTGTCGTGCCGTGGTGCTCGGCGCTCAGCCGTCGGCCAGCGACTGGCTGCCGGCCTCCAGGCGCTGCTCGAAGTGTGGCCAGGACTCGCCGGCCCGCGGCCGGCAAAGGCGCAGCCGCACCTCCATCGGGCCGGTGTCCATCAGGGGGATCTGCTCCAGGGCCTGGTCGAGGCGTTGTTGCACCAGCAGGGCGCCGCTCTCGCTGGTATCCGGCATCACCAGCCAGAAGTCCCCCGGGCCCTCCCGGCCCAGGATGTCGTGATCGCGACTGCGGCTGGAGACCGCCTGGCAGAGGGTGTCCAGCAGCGCCTGTCGCGCGCCGTGGCCGAACTGCTCGCCGGCCATGTCCAGCTGGGGCAGATGCATCAGCAGCACCCCCAGCGGCTGGCCGAGCATCCCGGCGCGTTCGACTTCGCTGGCCAGCAGTTCGTGCAGGGTCTCGCGGCCGGTCGCCGCGCACTCGGCGTCGCGGGGGTCGGTGGCCCTGAGCAGGGCGTGCTGGCGAGCCTGCTCCCAGGGCACCAGCGCTGCCACGGCCACCAGGCTCAGGTAGCCCAGCAGCATCTGGCCATCGAGCTGACCGTTGCCGAGCAGGGCCAGCCAGACCGGCGTCAGCACAAGGTTGAGCAACATGGCGGGGGCCAGCGGCAACAGCAGCAGGGTCAGCACCGGCGGCAGACCTACCCACAGCGCCGGCAGGCCGGACTGGCGGGGTAGCTCGACGGCGATCAGCAGATAGCCGCAGATCAGCGCCAGGTAGGCGGCCAGCCGCGAGTTATCCTCACGAGTCGCATTGAGCAGGGTGGCGACCACCATCAGCAGCGAGAGCCCGGCGGGCAGGGGGATGCGTTCGTATTCGCCCATCAGGTAGAGCCACAGGGCCATGCCCAGCAGCAGCAGCGCGCCGCCGGCATGCCACAGGGCGAACAGGCGAGAGGCGTGGTGGTAGCGGTCACGCATTGGCGCTCTCCTCGATCACTCGCAGGCCGGCCGGCTGGCAGGCCAGGGCCCGGCGCTCGTCGTCCAGCGATCTCAGGTCGCGCAGGGGAATCGCCCGGGCCGGCCCGCGGACCTCCAGGGAGCGCCATAGCTGCGCGCGGCGCTCGTCGGCCTGCTCACGGTCGCGGCTGGTCAGCAGCGCCGCGAGTGTCGTCGGGTCGAGCTGGTAGCAGTGCTCGAAACGGTAGGTCAGGTGGCAGAGCCGCTGCGCCAGTGGCCAGCAGCGGTGGCGCGAGATGTGCAGCAGCAGCAGCTCGGCATGCACGCCCTCGCGCAGGCTGCGCTTGCGCTCCAGGGCCAGGTCGCCGGGCAGTCGCTCGCCGGGCCATAGCGGCAGGCCCGGCACCAGGCGGGCGCGGCGCAGGGCGCTCTGGCGTCGCGCACGCAGGTCCAGCGCCCGGGAGAGGCCGAGCAGCATCAGGGCCGCGAGCAGCAGGCCGCTCAATACCCACTGTTCCAGGCCCAGCAGGTCCCTGAGTGGCCACCAGGTGGAGAACGCCAGCAGGCTGCCCAGCAGCAGCACCCAGCGGGGCTGCGGCAGCATCAGCAGTATGGCCCAGGCCCATAGCCAGGTGACATGGCGGCCGGGCTCCCCCCACAGCAGCGCCGCCAACAGCAGGATCGGCAGCAGCTGCCAGGGCAGGGTGGCCGGTCGGCGATGGTCGAAGGTGAGCAGCAGCGAGGTGATGGTGAGCCAGGCCGCGGCCAGCCAGATCAGCAGCGTGTCGGTCAGGGTCGGGGTGCGGGCGGCCAGCAGCGCCATCAGCACGGCCGCGATCAGCAGGTTGCCGCGCAGCAGGACGCTTTTGTACTTGGTCTGCATGGTGGATTAGTATGATCCCTTCCCGGTTTTCGGCACAGTATAACCCCGGCCCTGCCCGTGTCGCGGCGGCGCCGGCCCCAGGAGAGACGCATCGGCATGACAGTTCAAGCCTCCCGCTCGGATCGCGAGACCGCCACCCCGGAGATCGGGGACGTCGATACCTACATGGAGCGCCTCGGACAGGGCGCCCGCGAGGCGGCGACCCGCATGCGCCGGGTCGACACGGCGGCCAAGAATGCCGCCCTGCTGGCCATGGCCGAGGCCCTCGAGCAGGCTCGCGACGAGGTGCTGGCGGCCAACGCCCGTGACCTGGCCCGGGGCCGCGAGAGCGGCCTGGAGGCGGCCCTGCTCGATCGCCTGGCCCTCGACGACGCGCGCCTCGACGCGATGATCGAGGGGCTCGCCCAGGTGGCGGCGTTGCCGGACCCGGTCGGTGAGATCGACGGGCTGCGCGCGCGGCCCAGCGGCATCCAGGTCGGGCAGATGCGGGTCCCCCTGGGGGTCATCGGCATCATCTACGAGTCGCGTCCCAACGTCACCCTGGAAGCGGCGAGCCTCTGTCTGAAGTCGGGCAACGCGGCCATCCTGCGCGGTGGCTCCGAGGCCCGCGAGTCCAACGCCGCCATCGCCGCCTGCATCCGTGCCGGCCTGGAGCAGGCCGGCCTGCCCGAGGCGGCGGTACAGGTCGTGGCGACCACCGACCGCGCCGCCGTGGGCCGGCTGATCAGCATGCCCGAGTACGTCGACGTGATCATTCCGCGCGGCGGCAAGTCGCTGATCGAGCGTATCACCCGGGAGGCCCGGGTGCCGGTGATCAAGCACCTCGACGGCGTCTGCCACGTCTACATCGATGCCAGCGCGGACACCGACAAGGCGCTGGCCATCGCGGTCAATGCCAAGACGCATCGTTACGGCACCTGCAACACCATGGAGACCCTGCTGGTCGATGCGCCGGTGGCGGAGACCCTGCTGCCCCGGCTGGCGGCGGCCTATGCCGAGCATGGGGTCGAGCTGCGCGGCTGCGCGCGCACCCGGGCGATCCTCGGCGACATCATCGAGGCCAGTGAGGCGGACTGGCAGGCGGAGTACCTGGCGCCGGTGCTGGCGATCCGCGTGGTCGATGGCATCGACGCCGCCATGGATCACATCGAGCGTTACAGCTCGCGGCATACCGACGCCATCATCACCGAGAACTACACCCTGGCGCGTCGCTTCCTGGCCGAGGTGGACTCCAGCTCGGTGATGGTCAACGCCTCCACCCGCTTCGCCGATGGCTTCGAGTACGGCCTGGGCGCGGAGATCGGCATCTCCACCGACCGGCTGCATGCCCGGGGCCCGGTGGGGCTCGAAGGGCTGACCAGCCGCAAGTACGTGGTGCTCGGCGACGGCCAGGTGCGCCAGTGAGCGAGGCGGGTCTGCCGGCCCGCGCCGCCGAGGTGCCGGACCCGCCCCGCCTGGCCATGCTGGGCGGCACCTTCGACCCGGTCCACCTGGGGCATCTGCGCAGTGCGGTGGAACTCCGCGAGGCGCTGGCGCTGGATCGCGTGCACATGATCCCCGCGGCCATGCCACCGCTGCGCGGCGAGCCGCGGATCTCGCCCGACGAGCGCCTGGCGCTGCTGCGCCTGGGTATCGCCGACACGCCGGGGCTGCTGGCCGATCCCCGGGAGCTCGAGCGCGACGGCCCCTCCTATAGCGCCGATACCCTGGCCTCGCTGCGCCGCGAGGTCGGCGACGAGGCGCGACTGGTGATGGCGCTGGGGCACGACGCCTTCCTGCGCCTGGCCGACTGGCACGAGCCCGAGCGGCTCTTCGCGCTGGCCCACGTGGTGGTGATCGACCGCCCGGACCATGAGGCGGCGCTGCCGGCAGCGCTGGCCAGGCTGCTGGCCGGGCGCGAGGTCGAGGAGGGCGAGTCGCTGATGGCCCAGCCGGCCGGGAAGCTGCTGCGCCTGCGGCTGCCCTCGCGCATGGCCATCTCGGCCACCGAGGTGCGCCGGCGCCTGGCGGCCGGGCTCAGCGTTCGCTACCTGCTGCCCGAGGCGGTGGAGGCGCGCCTGCTCGCACGGGGACTCTATCGTCATCGCTGATGGTTGGCCCTGACGTGGCTGAGTGCTGCCCACCGGCGCGTCGAGTCGGTACAATGTCGGTAACGATTTCCCGCTGACCAAGGGCAGATACGAAGGGCTATGCATATCGACGCACTCAAGACTCTGGTGATCGACGCACTGGAGGACCTCAAGGCCCAGGACATCACCGTCCTGGATGTCTCACGACTGACCAGCGTGACCGACCGCATGGTGCTGGCCACCGGCACCTCCACCCGCCACGTGGCGGCGCTTGCCGAGACGGTGGTGCAGGCGGCCAAGGACGAAGGCCTGGCACCGCTGGGCGTCGAGGGCGAGAACGGGGCCGACTGGGTGCTGGTCGACCTGGGCCAGGTGGTGGTCCATGTGATGCTCCCCGAGACCCGCCAGCTCTACGATCTCGAACGGCTCTGGGCCGACCTGCCGAGCGATGCCGAGTCCCGGGCCGAGCAGGGCTCATGAGGGTCCGCCTGCTGGCGGTGGGCACCAGGATGCCCGACTGGGTGAATCGTGGCGTCGAGGAGTACCGCAAGCGGCTGCCCCGCGACTTCGCCCTGGAGGTGGAGGAGATCGCCCCGGGGCAGCGCGGCAAGAACGCCGACGTGGCGCGCGCCATGGCCGCGGAGGCCGAGCGCATCCGCGCCCGCCTGCGGGGCAGCGAGCACCTGGTGGCCCTCGAGGTGGGCGGCAGGCCCTGGAGTACCGAGCAGCTGGCCCGGGAGGCCGACGCCTGGCGCCTCGAGGGGCGCGACGTGGCGCTGCTGGTGGGCGGCCCCGACGGCCTGGAGCCGTCGCTCTCGGCCAGCGCCGACCAGCGCTGGTCGCTCTCGCCGCTGACCCTGCCCCATCCGCTGGTGCGCATCCTGCTCGCCGAGCAGCTCTACCGGGCCTGGACCCTGCTGGTCGGCCATCCCTATCACCGCTGACGCCGTGCCGCCTCGGCAGCGCCGAAGACGCCGTCTATTCATGAACACCGCTGAAGGCTCTCCGAGAGCACTGCCGAAGGCTCTTTCGCTTCATCATTCCGAGGGCATTACCTAGCATGCGTCGCCGCCGCGATACCCTGAAGAATCCGGAACAGGAGCTGCGCGTGTTCCGCATGCGCTCGCTGCTGGCCGTGCTGGTGGTGCTGGTCCTGACGGGGCTGCTGGGCGGGCGGCTCTTCTACCTGCAGGTGGTGCAGCACGAGGTCTACAGCACGCGCTCCGAGAAGAACCGGGTGCGGGTGGAGCCGCTGCCACCGACCCGCGGCCTGATCTACGATCGCCACGGCAAGCTGCTGGCCGAGAACCGGCCCACCTACAACCTGACCCTGGTGCGCGAGCGGGTCGACGATCTGGACGCCACCCTGGCCCTGCTGGTCGAGCTGCTGGAGCTTCCCGAGGAGGAGGCCGAGGCCTTCCGGGTTCGCTCGCGCCAGCGTCAGCGACCCTTCCAGCCGGCGCTGTTGATGAGCGACCTCGACGAAGCGCAGATCGCCCGCCTGGCGGTCAATCGCCATCGCCTGCCCGGTGTCGAGGTCGAGGCCCAGCTGCTGCGCTACTATCCCGACGCCGAGACCATGGTGCATGCCCTGGGCTACGTGGGCCGGATCAATGCCGAGGAGCTGGCGGAGCTGGACTCGGGCAATTATGCCGGCACCCACTTCATCGGCAAGAGCGGGGTGGAACGCTTCTACGAGGACGAGCTGCACGGCCAGGCGGGGCTGCGCAAGGTCGAGACCAATGCGCGCGGGCGAGTGCTGCGCGAACTCGGCCACACCGACCCGGTGCCCGGGCGCGACCTGACCCTGACGCTGGACAGCGAGCTGCAGAAACTCGCCGTGGAGCTGCTCGACGGGCGCCGTGGCTCGATCGTCGCCATTGCGCCGGCCACCGGCGAGATCCTCGCCCTGGCGTCGGTGCCGGGGTTCGACAGCAATCAGTTCGTCACCGGTATCGACGTCGCCTCCTATCGGGCGCTGCAGGAGGACCTGGACCTGCCGCTCTACAACCGTGCCATCCGTGGCCACTACCCGCCGGGCTCGACGATCAAGCCGTTCATGGCCATCACCGGCCTCAAGGAGGGCGCGATCACGCCGGGCGAGGTGATCTACGATCCCGGCTACTTCCA
>JAWWBV010000080.1:0-8428 GCA_033720795.1 Halomonas sp.
CTCCCAGACTACCGGGCTGGCGGAGGCCGGCAAGGGACGCATTGTCGCAAGGAGGGCGTTCAGCTCGGCAGGCGGGCGAGGATCGCGCCGAGGGGCGCCTCCCGGGGCAGCACCCCGTAGGCGGTGAGCCGCGAGCGGCAGAAGGCCTGGCAGATCGGCGCGGGGGCATGACGCAGCAACAGGGTGGCCTGCAGGCACTGGGCCAGGCGCTGGGTGAGCCAGCGGGCGTGGGGCTCCAGTGCCTCGGGGGCATCGCCGAGCTGGCGTTCCAGCTCGGCCAGGGCGTGGTCCAGTTCGGCGGATTCGCCTTTCACCGCGGCGAACTCCTGGGTCATCGCCTCCCGGGCCTCGGGATGGCGCCCCAGCACCCGCAGCACGTCCAGGCAGATCACGTTGCCCGAGCCCTCCCAGATGGAATTCACCGGGGCCTCCCGGTAGAGCCGCGCCAGCGGCGATTCCTCCACATAGCCGATGCCGCCCAGGCACTCCATGGCCTCGGCCATGAAGGCGGGGGTGCGCTTGTTGTGCCAGTACTTGGCCAGGGTCGGCAGCAGCCGCGCCAGGGCGGCCTCGCCCGCCTCGCCGCGAGCCGCGCCATCGAAGGCCCGGGCGGCGCGCAGCGAGAGCGCCAGGCCGGCCTCCACCTCCACGGCCATGTCGGCCAGCAGCACCCGCATCAGCGGCTGCTCGGCCAGGGCGCGGCCGAAGGCGTGGCGCTCGTGCACGTGCCGCCAGGCCTCGACCAGGGCCTGGCGCATCATGCCCACCGGGGCGGTGGCGGCATCGAGCCGGGTCTGCTGGACCATCTCGAGGATGGTGGCGATGCCGCGCCCGGGCTCGCCGATCGCCTCGGCCCAGGCACCGCGATACTCGATCTCCGCCGAGGCATTGGCGCGGTTGCCGCACTTGTCCTTGAGGCGCTGCAGCTCGATGGCGTTGCGCTCGCCCTCGGGGGTGAAGCGCGGCACGAGAAAACAACTCAGGCCGTCGTCGGTCTGGGCGAGGGTCAGGAAGGCATCGGACATCGGGGCGCTGCAGAACCACTTGTGCCCGGTCAGGCGCCAGCCGTCGCCGCTCGCGCCGCTCAGGCGCTCGGCCCGCGTGGTGTTGGTGCGCACGTCGCTGCCGCCCTGCTTCTCGGTCATCGCCATGCCGAAGGTCAGGCCGCTCTTCTCGGTGGCCGGCAGCGCGCGGGGATCGTAGTCCCAGGCCAGCAGCCCCGGGGCCCAGCGGGCCTCGACGGCTGGCGACTGGCGCAGCACCGGCAGGGCGGCGTGGGTCATGGTGATCGGGCAGCAGAACCCGGGTTCGGCCTGGGTCAGCAGGTAGAGGGCGGCGACATGCGCCTGATGGCCGCCGCGGCCCTCCTCCTGCCAGGCCACGGCGTGGACGCCCCGGTCGATGGCGAGATGCATCAGCGCGTGATAGGCCGGGTGGTAGCTCACCTCGTCGAGCCGCCGGCCGTGACGGTCGAACAGGCGCAGCTCCGGCGGGTGGCGGTTGGCGGCCTCGCCCAGCGCCTGGACCTCGTCGCTGCCGGCCTCGCGGCCCAGGGGCGCGAGGCGTCGGGCCACCCACGCCGGCGCCTCGCGGTCCAGCGCCTCGCAGAGCGGGGCATCCTCGGCGAGCAGGTCGCGCGCCCCCGGCGGGTCGGGCTGGTTGGTCACCTGGTGGGTCGCGAGGCGGGTGCGGGCGGCGGCGTCGGACATGGTCGAGCTCCGCGTGTGGGGCCTCACCTGAGCATGGCCGGCGCCCCGCGGCCGGTCAACGACTGGCGTGACGCCTCGGCCGCGACTGGTTAGGCTGAAGGCAATTTCACTGGAGTCCCCCATGATCGTCCACCCCCCCCAGGCCGAGGCGCCGCCCGAGCCGTTCATCGCCGATGAACAGATCCAGCTGGTGGATCCCCGCAATCGCCCCTGCGGCAGCGCGTCGCGGGCCGCCATGCGGCGCTTTCGTTTCTGGCACCGGGCCACCTACATCGTGGTGCGCAACGCCCACGGCGAGCTCTGCGTGCAGCGTCGCACCCTGACCAAGGAGGTCTTCCCGGGTGGTCTGGACCTGGCCGCCGGTGGGGTGGTGGGGGCCGGCGAGGCGGTCCATGTGGCGGCACGCCGCGAACTGGCCGAGGAGCTCGGCATCCGCGGCGTGCCGCTGCGCCACGTCCTGGAGTTCGTGCATGCCGAGGGCGGCAACCACATCTTCGGCAGCGTCTTCCTGGTCGATCACGACGGGCCGCTGACCCTGCAGGCCGAAGAGGTGGTCGAGGCCTTCTGGCTGGCGCCCGACGCGGCCCTGGCCCTGGACGGCATCACCCCGGACACTCGCCAGGCGGTCGAGGCGTTGCGCGCCGCCGGCGATCTGGAGGCCGGTCATGAACCGACCCGCACAGCTCGATGACCTGGACGCCCTGCTCGCCGCCCTCGAGGGGGTGGTGCTCGGCAAGCCCCGGGAGGTGCGCCTGGCCCTCTGCTGCCTGCTGGCCCGCGGCCACCTGCTG
Organism: Halomonas sp.; assembly: GCA_033720795.1. GTDB lineage: Bacteria > Pseudomonadota > Gammaproteobacteria > Pseudomonadales > Halomonadaceae > Halomonas. Next base: position 2,501 of record JAWWBV010000080.1, read on the forward strand.
ATCGAGGACCTGCCGGGCCTGGGCAAGACCACCCTGGCCCAGGCGCTGGCCCGGGTCACCGGGCTCGACATGCAGCGCCTGCAGTTCACCAGCGACCTGCTGCCCGCCGACGTGCTCGGCATCTCGGTCTTCGATCCGCGCGAGGGCAGCTTCCGCTTCCATCCGGGGCCGATCTTCCACGGCCTGGTGCTCGCCGACGAGATCAACCGCGCCACCCCCAAGGCCCAGAGCGCGCTGCTCGAGGCCATGGAGGAGGGGCGGGTGAGCGTGGAGGGCGAGACCCGCGCGCTGCCGGATCCCTTCTTCGTCATCGCGACCCAGAACCCCCAGGAGCAGGCCGGCACCTTCGCCCTGCCGGAATCGCAGCTCGACCGCTTCCTGATGCGCCTGTCGCTGGGCTACCCGGATCCGCGCGCAGAGCGCGAGATCCTGCGCGGCCAGGCCGGGCGCGCCCGGCTCGCCTCGCTGCCGGTGCTGCTCGATGCCGAGCGGCTGCGGGCCTGGCAGGCGCGGCTCGACCGCATCCACGTCGCCGATGCGCTGCTCGACTACGTGCAGGCGCTGGCCGCGGCCAGCCGCGAACATCCCGAGCTTGCCTGGGGGCTCTCCACCCGCGGCGTGCTGGCCCTGTTGCAGGCGGGGCGGGGCTGGGCGCTGCTCGAGGGGCGCGACCACGTGCTGCCCGAGGACATCCAGGCGGTGTGGGCCCCGGTGACGGGCCACCGGCTCAGCAACGGGCCGCGGGAGGAGGGCGAGGCCCTGGCGCACCATCTGCTGACCCGCGTGTCGGTGATGGGGTGAGCGCGGCGGCCGGGGTGGCGCCCCATACGCCCCGTCGCGAACGGCTGCGCCGCTGGTGCCGGGGGCGTCTGGCCACCCCGATCGACGCGGCGCTGCCCCAGCGGCGGCTGTTCCTGATTCCCACCCGCTTCGGCCTGGGCTGGGCGACCCTGGTGATCGTGCTGCTGCTGTTCGGCATCAACTATCAGAACAACCTGGCCTACGTGCTGGCCTTCTGGCTGTTCGGCATCGGCGTGGTGGCGCTGCTGCGCGGTTGGCTCAACCTGTTGGGCGTCACGCCCGGCCTGCGCCTGCCCCGCGAGGCCTTCGCCGGCGGTGAGGCGCGCCTGGGGGTGGTGTTGCGGGCCCGCCGCCCGCGCACGGCCCTCGAGCTGCACTGCGATGGCGCCGCCGCCTGGCTGGATATCGACGACGGCGTCGGCGAGGCCGAGCTGGCCCTGCCGACAGCCACCCGCGGCCCCTTGGCACTGCCCTGGCTGCGCGTCGAGACGCGCTGGCCGCTGGGCCTGGTGCGGGTGGTGGCCTGGGTGAGCCACGACGCCGAGCTGCTGGTCTGGCCCCGCCCGCTGGAGGAGGAGGCGCCGACGGCGCGCCGGGGCGGGGCAGACGAGGACGCCGGCGACTTCACCGGGCTGCGCCGCTTCCAGCCCGGCGACAGCCCCGGGCAGGTGGCCTGGAAGCAGTGGAGCCGCAGCGGGGTGCTGGCCACCAAGCAGTTCAGCGCGCCGCCCCGCCGCGAGCGCTGGCTCGACTACGACGCCTGTCGCGGCGACCCGGAGCGACGCCTCTCGCTGCTCTGCGCCCGGGTGCTCGCCCACCACCGCGCCGGGGAGCGCTTCGGGCTGCGGCTGCCGGGCCTGACCCTGGCGCAGGGCGAGGGCGACGGCCAGCGCCGCCGGGCGTTGGATGCCCTGGCGCGCTTCGCGCCGCCGACGGGGGAGGGCGCGCGGTGAGCGGGGCTCGCGCGGCCATGAGCGGATCCCGGGCGTGGCTCGCCGAGGGGCATCGCCTGGACGGTGGCCTGCTGCGCGAGCTGTTCCTCGGCCAGTGCCTGGTGCTGGCGCTGCATCTGGCCTGGATGCCTGCCTGGCTGGTGGCGCTGGCTCTGGCGGTGGGCGGCTATCGGTGGCTGCAGTGGCGTCGCGGCCTGCCTCGCGTCGGCGTGGTGACCAGGATTGCCGCCGTAGGGGGGCTGGTGCTGGCGCTGCGCGCCGAGTACGGCACCCTCGGCAGCATGGACGGCCTGATCGGCCTGCTGCTCGGCGTCTACCTGCTCAAGCTGCTCGAGACCCAGGATCGCCGCGACGGCCGGGTGGTGGTGGTGATCGGCCTGATCGCCACGGCCGTGGCCTTCCTCCACGATCAGGGCATCCCCATGGCCGCCGCGGCGCTGCTGGCGATGGCCTGGCTGCTGCAGTCGCTGGTGCGGCTCGCCGGCGGTCGTGACCGTCGCCAGGCATGGCGCGAGGCGGCCTGGCTGCTGGCGCTCTCGGCGCCGCTGATGGCGCTGCTGTTCGTCACCTTCCCGCGCCTGGGGCCGCTGTGGAGCATGCCGCGGCTGGACCGGGCCTCCACCGGGCTGTCCGACCAGATCGCCCCGGGCGACATCGCCGAGCTCTCGCGCAGCGCCGGGCGAGCCTTCCGGGCCCGCTTCGAGGGCCCCGAGCCCGCCCCGGACGAGCGCTACTGGCGGGTCTACACGCTGTCGCACTTCGACGGCATCCGCTGGTCGCGGGCCTCGCCCGAGCAGCTGGCCGCGACCCTGGAGCGCCCCGTCGAGGCCTTCGTCGGCGTGGGCGCGCGCTCCCCCTGGCAGGCCCCGGCGAGGGCCCGCTTTCGCGCCGAGCTGCTGCTGGAGCCCGACAGCCGCCCCTGGCGGCCCTCCCTGGGCACGCCGCTCGCCACCGGCCAGGCCCAGCGCTACCTGGCCGACGGGACCCTGGAGGGCCTCGCCGCGCTGAGCTCGCGCGGCCTGCTGCGCCTCGACAGCAGCGGCGCGGCGCCGGCCTATCCCGATCCCGTCGGGTCGAGGTGGCACCGCCTGCTGCCGGTGGAGACCAACCCGCGCACCCGGGCGCTGGTCGAGCGGCTCTGGCGCGAGAATGGTGGCGACCCGGACGCCTACCTCGCGGCGATGATGGCGCGCTTCGGCGAGGCCCCCTATCGCTACACGCTCTCGCCGCCACGGCTCAAAGGCACGGATCGCGTCGACGACTTCCTGTTCGACAGCCAGGCCGGCTACTGCAGCCACTACGCCTCGGCCGCCGCCGTGATGGCGCGCATGGCGGGCATTCCGGCGCGGGTGGTGGCGGGGTTCCTGGGCGGCGAGCGCCATCCCGACGGCCACTACACGGTGCGCGACTACGATGCCCATGCCTGGGTGGAGGTGTGGCGGGAAGGCGGCTGGCAGCGCCTGGACCCCACGGCGGTGATCGCCCCGGAGCGCATCGAGCAGGGGCCCCAGGCGGTCGAGGAGGGAGCCGAGACCTTCCTGGCCGACGCGGGCTTCTCGGCGCTGCGCCTGCGCGAGGTGGGCTGGGCGAATCGCCTGCGCCTGGGCTGGGAGCGGCTGGAGTATCGCTGGCAGCGCGGGGTGATCGGCTTCCAGCGCGAGTCGCGGCGCTCGCTGCTGGCGCGGCTGGCAGAGGGCTGGCGGGCGGCCTGGACGCGTCTCGAGGCCTGGTTGCCGGGGCACGGCGTGCTGGCCACGACCCTCGGTCTCGCGGCCCTGCTGCTGATGGCGGCGGGTGTGGCGCTGCTGGCGCGCCTGGGCGTTCGCCGCTGGCGGCGCCAGCGGGACGAGCGTCGCCTGGTCGGTGACCTGCAGGCCTGGCTGGCCCGTCGCGGACTGGCGTCGATGCCCGGGGAGTCGCCCGCCGCTCACCTGCGGCGCATCGCGCCCCTCGCCGGGCCGGCGGGCCGGGCCCTGAAAGACTGCGCCCACGATCTCGAGCGGCTCGCCTATGCCCCGCTCGCGGCGCCCGAACGGGCCGTGCGGCGGCGGCGGCTGTCGAGGCGAGTGGCCGAGGTGCGCCGCCGCCTGCCGAAGCCACGGCGAGGCGAGGGCGGGGCTGGCGCCCGGCAAACCGGCGTGGCATCGTAGGAGGCTCAACGAGCGAGCCCGATTGATGACCATTCATGACCACGAATGCCGCACCCAGAGCGGCCAGCCCTTCAATCTCCGCGCCCTGCGGGGTCAGGTGCTGCTGATCGTCAACGTGGCCAGCCAGTGCGGCTTCACCCCGCAGCTGCGCGACCTCGAGCATCTCTACGCGCGCTATCGCGACCGCGGCTTCACCGTGCTGGGCTTTCCCTGCAACCAGTTCGCTCGCCAGTCGCCGGAATCGGCGCTGGACTTCAGCCGCTTCGCCGAGCACGAGTTCGGCGTCTCCTTCCCGCTGATGGAGAAGGTGCGGGTCAACGGCAGCGACGCGCATCCGCTCTTCGTCGAGCTCAAGCGCCAGGCACCGGGGGTGCTGGGCACCGGCATGATCAAGTGGAACTTCACCAAGTTCCTGGTCGGCAGGGACGGCCGGGTGATCCGGCGCTTCTCCCCCCGCGACGGCGAGGCGGAGCTGCGCGAGGCCCTCGAGAAGGCCCTGGACGAGCCCTGAGCGCGGGCGTTCCCGCCAGGCTCGCTCGCGCCAGGCTCAGGGGGTCTCGCCGCGCTCGACCATCAATCGCCCGATCAGCTCGTTCCAGCGATGGCGGGTCATCATGGTGGTCAGCCCCGAGAACAGCGCCCAGCTCTTGCGCCGCCAGCCCTTGAGCCGCAGGTTGTGGGAGACCAGCTGCTGCATCAGCCGGTAGTCGTCGAAGGAGCGCCACTCGCCGGCCACCGACAGCTGGTGGCGGGCCATCACCGGGGCGAGCTCCAGGCGGAAGATCCACTCCAGGTCGCGCAGGCTCAGCTCGTGGCGCTGGATCTCGGCGATCATGCGCGCGTAGTCGGTCTCGCGAGGCTCACGTTCCAGCCACAATGGGGCCAGCGCGAGCCACAGCTCGCCGCGCTCATCGACCAGGGTCTGCGCATCCATCCACTCTACTCCTGCCAGGTTTGCCGCTCGGGCCACGCTTGGCATCCTGCACCAGCCGGGCAGTGGCCTCAAGGGCGGACAGCCGGCGCCCTTGCCGCTAGAATGTGGCCCACTCCGGCACGGCTCATGCGTTCGTGTCACTCATTCGAGGCCGACGGCCATGCCCGGCCGTCGTGTTCGCCAGCAAAAACGAGGTCTGTCGTGATCATCAAGCCCAAGGTTCGCGGTTTCATCTGCACCACCACCCATCCCGTCGGCTGCGAGCAGAACGTGCTCGAGCAGATCGAGGCGACCCGCGCCCGTGGCCTGGACCAGGCCAAGGGCCCGAAGAAGGTGCTGGTGATCGGTGCCTCCAGCGGCTACGGCCTGGCGGCGCGGGTCACCGCCGCCTTCGGCTACGGCGCCGACACCCTGGGCGTGTTCTTCGAGAAGCCGGGCACCGAGAAGAAGCCCGGTACCGCCGGCTGGTACAACAGCGCGGCCTTCGACAGGTTCGCCAAGCAGGAAGGGCTCTACAGCAAGTCGATCAACGGCGATGCCTTCAGTCACGAGGCCCGCGAGAAGGCCATCGAGCTGATCCAGCAGGACCTCGGCCAGGTCGATCTCGTGGTCTACTCGCTGGCCTCGCCGGTGCGCAAGCTGCCCGATAGCGGCGAGCTCAAGCGCTCCAGCCTCAAGCCGATCGGCGAGACCTACCGCGCCACCGCCATCGACACCAACAAGGACACCATCATCGAGGCCGAGGTCGAGCCCGCCACCGAGCAGGAGATCGAGGACACCAAGGCGGTGATGGGCGGCGAGGACTGGGAGCTGTGGATCGAGGCCCTGGACCGCGCCGGCGTGCTGGCCCCGGGCGCGCGCAGCGTGGCCTTCAGCTACATCGGCACCGAGATCACCTGGCCGATCTACTGGCACGGGGCCCTGGGCAAGGCCAAGGAGGACCTGGACCGCGCCGCCGGCGAGATCGACCAGCGCCTCTCCGCCACCGGCGGCGGCGCCAACGTCGCGGTGCTCAAGTCGGTGGTCACCCAGGCCAGCGCCGCCATCCCGGTCATGCCGCTCTACATCGCCATGGTCTACCGGGTGATGA
>JAWWBV010000081.1:0-8406 GCA_033720795.1 Halomonas sp.
CGACATCCGGGCCCCGAGGCGCCGCCGGCGCCGGGCCCGCCCGATGCGCAACGAGACTCCCCATGCGTAAAGAGAGCTTCATGACATTCGAGCGCCTGGCCAGCGACGGTCGGGCCCGGCGCGGCCGCCTGACCTTCCCCCGGGGCACGGTGGAGACCCCGGCCTTCATGCCGGTGGGCACCTACGGCACCGTCAAGGGCATGACACCCGAGTCGGTGAAGGAGATCGGCGCCGAGATCATCCTCGGCAACACCTTCCACCTCTGGCTGCGCCCCGGCACCGAGGTGATCGAGGCCCACGGCGACCTGCACGACTTCGCCCAGTGGGACAGGCCCATCCTCACCGACTCCGGCGGCTTCCAGGTCTTCTCGCTGGGCGCCATGCGCAAGATCACCGAACAGGGCGTGCACTTCCGCTCGCCGGTGGACGGCGCCAAGGTATTCATGGGCCCCGAGGAGTCCATGGCCGTGCAGCGCTCGCTGGGCTCCGACGTGGTGATGATCTTCGACGAGTGCACGCCCTACCCCGCCACCGAGCAGGAGGCCGAGCTCTCCATGCAGCGCTCGCTACGCTGGGCCAAGCGCTCCCGCGAGGCCCACGACGACTCGCCCTCGGCGCTGTTCGGCATCATCCAGGGCGGCATGTACCCGGAGCTTCGCGAGGCCTCGCTCAAGGGCCTCCTGGAGATCGGCTTCGACGGCCTGGCCATCGGCGGCCTCTCGGTGGGCGAGCCCAAGGAGGAGATGATCAAGGTGCTCGACTACCTGCCGACCTGGATGCCGGAGGACACCCCGCGCTACCTGATGGGCGTCGGCAAGCCCGAGGACCTGGTCGAGGGCGTGCGCCGTGGGATCGACATGTTCGACTGCGTGATGCCGACCCGCAACGCGCGCAACGGCCACCTCTTCACCGCCGAGGGCACCGTCAAGATCCGCAATGCCAAGCACCGCCACGACACCCGGCCGCTGGAGGAGGGCTGCGACTGCTACACCTGCCAGCACTTCTCGCGCAGCTATCTCCACCACCTCGATCGCTGCGGCGAAATGCTCGGCTCGATGCTCAATACCATCCACAACCTGCGCCACTATCAGCGCCTGATGGCCGGTTTGCGCGGTGCCATCGAAGCGGGTACATTGGCGAACTTCGTGGAAGGCTTCTATACGCAGCGCGGCCTGCCGGTTCCTCCCGCACCGAATTGACCCATGGCCGGCCCGCCGGGCCGGCCATCCATGCCTCTATTCATCACCCAGGAGATCGTCATACATGCTGGACTTCTTCATTTCCCCGGCCATGGCCCAGGATGCCGGCGCGGCCGGTGGCGGCATCGCCCAGATCGTCATGCTGGTCGGCTTCGTGGCCATCTTCTACTTCCTGCTGTGGCGTCCCCAGGCCAAGCGCGCCAAGCAGCACAAGCAGCTGATCGGCAACCTCGCCAAGGGTGACGAGATCGTCATCGGCGGCGGCATGCTGGGCCGCATCACCAAGGTGAGCGACGACAGCGAGTTCCTGAGCATGGAAATCGCCGACGGCACCGAGGTCAACGTGCAGAAGAATGCCGTGGCCGCCGTCCTGCCCAAGGGCACCATCAAGTCCATCTGACCCGGGCGCCCTTCGCCCCCGTCGCCGGCCATCCCCGGCCGCGGCGGGGGCCGCCCTGCGGCCGGTGCGGCAGGAGCCGCGCGACCGGCTCCCTCCTTCATTGCCCGCCGGGTCCGCCTTGTCAGCCTCCAACGTCCGCAACCTGAGGACAGGGCCCCATGCTCAACCGTTACCCCCTGTGGAAGTATCTGCTGATACTCATCGTCCTCCTCGCCGGCCTGGTCTACTCCCTTCCCAACCTCTTCCCCGAGGATCCGGCAGTCCAGATCAGCAGCGAGCGGGGCGACGCCACCATCGATGAGCGCCAGCTCGAGCGCATCCGCGCAGACCTCGACGAGGCCGGCATCGAGATCACCGAGGCCGAGCGCGACGCCAACCGTGTGCTGATCCGCCTCGACAACGCCGACGACCAGATCAAGGCCCGCGACCGCATCGCCGAGATGCTCGGCAGCGACTACGTGGTCGCCTTGAACCTGGCCGAATCGACCCCCGAATGGCTGCAGTCGCTCTCCGCCTCGCCCATGACCCTCGGCCTGGACCTGCGCGGCGGCGTGCACTTCCTGCTCGAGGTCGACATGGACGCCGCCCTGGAGCAGCGCCTCGAGGTCAACGCCAGCGCCATGCGCGAGCAGCTGCGCGAGGAGCGGATCCGCTACCGCGACACCCAGATCGACGGCCGCACCGTCTCCATGGCCTTCGCCAACGCCGAGGATCGCGACGAGGCGCGCAGCCTGTTCAGCCGCGAGTTCCCCGAGTTCACCTACCAGAGCGAGGGCGACGATCGCGGCGCGCGGCTGGTGATGACCATGACCGACCAGGCCGTGGACGAGCTCCAGGACTACGCCATCAACCAGAACCTCACCACCCTGCGCAACCGGGTGAACGAGCTGGGCGTGGCCGAGCCGCTGGTGCAGCGCCAGGGGCCGGATCGCATCGTGGTGGAGCTGCCCGGCGTCCAGGACACCGTGGCCGCCAAGCGCATCGTCGGCGCCACCGCCAACCTCGAGTTCCGCCTCGAGGCGCGTCCGGACACCCCGGAGAACGAGACCGAGTCCTTCCCCTTCCGCAACGGTGAGGGGCGCCGCGCCGACCTGATGCGCGACGTGATCATCACCGGCGACAGCGTCTCCAACGCCAACCACAGCTTCGACGAGAACGGCCGCCCGCAGGTCAACATCGATCTCGACGGCACCGGCGGCACGCTGATGAACCGCGCCACCCGCACCAACATCGGCCGCAACATGGCGGTGCTGTTCATCGAGCACAAGACCCGCGAGACCACCCGCCTGGTCGACGGCGAGGAGGTGGTCGAGCGCATCCCCTACACCGAGCGCGGCATTATCAGCCTGGCCACCATCCAGAGCGCCCTGGGCAACAGCTTCCGCATCACCGGGCTCGACTCGCCCACCGAGGCGGCCGAGCTCGCGCTGCTGCTGCGTTCCGGCTCGCTGGCCGCACCGATCTACTTCGCCCAGGAACGCACCATCGGGCCGAGCCTCGGCGCCGAGAACATCGAGCGCGGCGTGCTCTCGGTGCAGATCGGCCTGCTGCTGGTGGTGCTGTTCATGCTGGCGCGCTACAAGGTCTTCGGGGTCTTCGCCAACCTCGCCCTGGCGCTCAACCTGACCCTGCTGGTGGCCGCCATGTCGCTGCTCGGGGCGACCCTGACGCTGCCCGGCATCGCCGGCATCGTGCTGACGCTGGGCATGGCGGTGGACGCCAACGTGCTGATCTTCGAGCGTATCCGCGAGGAGCTGCGCACGGGACTCTCGGTACAGCAGGCGATCCATGCCGGCTATGAGCGCGCCTTCACCTCCATCGTCGACGCCAACATCACCACCCTGCTGGTGGCGCTGATCCTGTTCTCGATCGGTACCGGACCGGTCAAGGGCTTCGCCGTGACGCTCTCGCTGGGCATCCTGACCTCGCTGTTCACCGCCCTGATGGTGACCCGGGCGATGGTCAACCTGTGCTACGGCGGCAAGCCCATCAAGAAGCTCTGGATTTAAGAGGTGCCTATGAAATCCCTGACACAACGACAGTTCGACTTCATGGGCAAGCGCCGGATCGCCTTCGGGGTCTCCGCGGCGATGCTGCTGGCCTCGGTGGTCGCGATACTGACGCTGGGCCTCAACCTGGGCCTCGACTTCACCGGCGGCACCCTGGTGGAGGTGCGCTTCGCCAGTGCCCCGGCACTGGAGACGGTGCGCCAGACGCTGGAGGCCACCGGCTTCCAGGATGTCTCGGTGCAGACCTTCGGGGCCTCCACCGAGGTGCTGATCCGCCTGCAGCAGGCCTTCGAGGCCGGCGTCGGCGACCAGATCGTCACCCTGCTGCAGGATGCCGGCCATGACGTCTCGCTGGTGCGCGCCGAGTTCGTCGGCGCCCAGGTGGGCGACCAGCTGCGCGACCAGAGCGGCACGGGCATGCTGGTCGCGCTGGGCATCGTGATGCTCTACGTGGCGGCGCGCTTCCAGTACAAGTTCGCCCTGGGCGCGCTGCTGGCCCTGCTCCATGACGTGATCATCGTGGTCGGCGTCTTCGCGCTGTTCGGCTTCGAGTTCGACCTCACGGTGCTGGCGGCGGTGCTGGCGGTGATCGGCTACTCGCTCAACGACACCATCGTGGTCTACGACCGCATCCGGGAGAACATCCGCAAGTCGCGGATCGACGACATGCCGACCATCTTCAACGAGTCCATCAACCAGACCCTGTCCCGTACCCTGGCGACCTCCGGCACCACCCTGCTGGTGCTGCTGGCGCTGGTGACCCTCGGCGGCGACATGATCCATTACTTCGCGGTGGCCCTGATCCTCGGCGTGGTGGTCGGCACCTTCTCCTCCATCTACGTCTCGGGGGCCCTGCTGCTGCCGCTGAAGCTCTCGCGAGAGGACCTGATCCCGGCGAAGAAGGAGGACCCGGAGGCCGAGGAGCTGCCCTGACGGCTGCCCTTCTCGCCCCCACCAAAAAGCCACCCCTCGGGGTGGCTTTTTTGATGGCGACGCGACGCAAGGCGCGAATCAGGCCTCGGCGGATGCCCTCTCGCGGGCGCGGCGCACTGCCACGGACAGCGAGCGGGTCAGCTCGAGCACGCTGCGCGAGGCCTCGGCGGGGCTCTCGGCCCGGGCGATGCTGTCGGTCAGCGCCGAGCCGACCACCACCGCATCGGCGAAGCGGGCGATGCGCTCTGCCTGCTCGGGGGTGCGGATGCCGAAGCCGACGCCGATCGGAAGCGCGGTGTGCGCGCGGATGGCCGCGACCTCCTGTGCCACGCGCCCGGCGGACGGCGCGGCGGCACCGGTCACGCCGGTGCTGGAGACGTAGTAGAGAAAGCCCGAGGTGTTCTGCAGCACCAGCGGCAGGCGCTGCGCGTCGGTGGTCGGCGTCGCCAGGCGAATGAAGTCGAGGCCGTGGGCCCGGGCCGGCAGGCACAGCTCCGCGTCGTGTTCCGGCGGCAGGTCGACCACGATCAGCCCGTCCACGCCGGCGTCAACGGCCTCGGCAAGGAAGGCCTCGACGCCCATGCAGTAGATGGGGTTGTAGTAGCCCATCAGTACCACCGGCGTGGCGTCATCGCGCTCGCGCAGCGCGCGCACCATGGCAAGCGTTCGGGCCATGTCCTGCCCCCCCTCCAGGGCGCGCAGCGTGGAGGCCTGGATGGACGGACCGTCCGCCATCGGATCGGTGAACGGCATGCCCAGCTCGATCACGTCGGCGCCCGCCTCGGGCAGAGCCAGCAGGGTCTCGAGGCTGGTGGCGTAATCGGGATCACCGGCGCTGATGAAGGTGACGAGGCCGGCGCGATCGGCGGCCTTGAGTTCGTCGAAGCGGCGTGCGATACGGTCGTGGCGTTGAGTCATCGCCTCTCTCCTCATTCTGCCGGTGCGTGGTCGGCCAGCTCGTCGGCCAGGTGGTCGGTGACGGTGGCCATGTCCTTGTCGCCCCGTCCACTCAGGTTCAGCACCATCAGGTGATCCGCCGGCAGCGTCGGCGCCAGCTTGATCGCATGGGCGATGGCGTGGGCGGACTCCAGGGCCGGGATGATGCCTTCCAGGCGGCACAGCGTCTTGAAGGCGTCCAGCGCCTCGTCATCGGTCACCGCGACGTACTCGGCGCGGCCGGTCTCGTGCAGCCAGGCGTGCTCGGGGCCGATGCCCGGGTAGTCGAGCCCCGCCGAGATGGAGTGCGCGTCGGTGATCTGCCCCGCGGCGGACTGCAGCAGGAAGGTACGGTTGCCGTGCAGCACGCCGGGGCTGCCACCCTGGAGGCTGGCAGCGTGCTTGCCGGTGTCCAGCCCCTCGCCGGCGGCCTCCACGCCGATCAGCCGCACGCCCTCGTCCCCGAGGAACGGATGGAACAGGCCCATGGCGTTGGAGCCGCCGCCGATGCAGGCCACCAGGGAGTCCGGCAGCCGGCCTTCCTTCGCGGTCATCTGCTCGCGCACCTCGCGGCCGATCACCGACTGGAAATCGCGCACCATGGCCGGATAGGGATGGGGGCCGGCCACGGTGCCGATGATGTAGAAGGTGTCCGCCACGTTGGTCACCCAGTCGCGCAGGGCATCGTTCATCGCGTCCTTCAGGGTGCCGGTGCCGCTGGTCACCGGGATCACCTTGGCGCCCAGCAGCTTCATGCGCTGCACGTTGACCAGCTGGCGGTCGATGTCGGTGCTGCCCATGTAGATGATGCATTCCAGGCCGAAGCGGGCAGCCACGGTGGAGGTGGCCACGCCGTGCATGCCGGCCCCGGTCTCGGCGATGATGCGCTTCTTGCCCATGCGCCGGGCGAGCAGCACCTGACCGATGCAGTTGTTGATCTTGTGCGCGCCGGTATGCATCAGGTCTTCGCGCTTGAGGTAGATCCGGGCGCCACCCAGCTGCTCGGTCAGCCGCTCGGAGAAATAGAGCGGGCTCGCTCGCCCGATGTAGTCGCGGTGCAGTGCCTCCAGCTCGGCGTGGAAATCGGGATCCTGCTTCGCCGACGCGTAGGCCGCCTGAAGCTCGAGGATCAGCGGCATCAGGGTTTCGGCGACGAAGCGACCGCCGAAGCGGCCGAAGAAACCATCGGCATCGGGGGCGAGTTCGGCGGTCGGGTGCGGCAGACCCATGGTGACGACTCCTGACTGGTGAGGTTGGCCACCAAGATAAAGCGCGCCGCGGCCCTGTGATAAGCGATCATTGCGCGCTAATCTGTGAGAAAAGCTGACATGTCAGGAGCCCGTCTTGAGTGCTCGACTGCCCTCGCTGAATGCCCTGCGCGCCTTCGACGAGACGGCCCGCACGCTCAGCGTCAGCCGCGCCGCCGAGGCCCTCCATGTCACCCATGGCGCGGTCAGCCGCCAGCTCAAGCAGCTCGAGGCGCAGCTCGGGGTGACGCTGTTCCGGCGCCAGGGCCGCGGACTGGTGCTGACCCAGGAGGGGGAGCTGCTGCGTGCCTCGACCTCACAGGCCTTCGAGCGGCTCGGCCAGACCTGCAGCCAGCTGCGCCGACGCGCCTCACAGGCGCCGCTGGTGCTCGGCTGCCCCGGCAGCTTCCTCGCCCGCTGGTTCATCCCCCGGCTGGACCGGCTGAAGGCACAGTGCCCGAACCTGAACCTGCACCTCACCGCCGACGAGGAGGTGGCCGGCCGGCTCGGCACCGAGGTGGACGCCGTGCTGCGCTTCGCCGAGCCGCCCTGGCCCGATGACGTGCGGGTGGTCGAGCTGGCGCCGGAGCGCATGGGGCCGGTGCTGGCGCCGGAACGGCTCGACACCCCCGATCCCGCTGCTGCCGACCTCACGACGCTGCCGATGCTGCATACCCAGTCGCGCCCCCAGGCCTGGTCGCAGTGGTTTGCGGCAAAGGGCCTGGACCCCGCCACGATGCGCCATGACCAGGCGTTCGAGCACCTTCACTACATGCTCGAGGCGGCCCTGGTGGGCCTGGGCGTCGCCATCGCCCCCTCCTACCTGGTGGAGGAGGACCTGCGCACCGGGCGGCTGATCGCGCCCTGGGGCTTCATCGAGACGCCGGCCCGGCTCGGCCTGTGGCTGCCGCCGGGCGCGCCAAGGCGGGACCTCGCGTGGCTCACCGAGTGGCTGACACGGGAACTGGACCGCCCCCCCGCCTGATCTCCCGACACCGCATCGCCGGCAAGGGGAAACGCCATGCTTGCGTTGCTCTGCTCGACAACGCAAGACGCCCCCACGGCAGGGCCGTGGGGGCGTCTCGTCATCCGCCGACGTGGTCAGGCGCCGTGGCTCAGAAGTGCGGCTTGAGCTGCTGCACCAGGGCCTTGTAGAGGCGCGGGCCGGCGGCCATCAGGCGTCCCTCGACCTCGACGCTGGGCTGGCCGTCGGGGGTGCCCATCAGCGCGCCGCTCTCCTTGAGCAGCAGCGAGCCGACGTGCAGATCCTGCTCCTCGAGGCCCAGCACGAAGGCGGCATCCGCGCGCCCGGCGGCCAGGTCGGCCATGTCGAGCAGGCCGCTGCCGGAGGCGCGCTGCTGCTCGATCTGAGGGCCGAGCTGCTGGACCAGGGTCAGGTAGGAAGGCAGCAGGCGCGGGCGCAGCCAGGTCTCGGGCAGGCCCATGGCGACGCGGGTACCGCTCACGGCGGTGCGCTTGGTCACGCGGATGCGCTTGCCGTTGAGCTGGGCACCGCGACCGCGGCTGACCAGGTATTCGTCGTCGCTGAAGGGGCAGATCACCACCGCGTGCTCCGGGCGGCCCTTGACGAGACACACCACCGACATGGCGAAGCCGGGGGCGGCGACGGTGAGATCGGAGTAGCCGTGGAAGGGTTCGATCTTCCAGAGGGTGTCGGCGCC
>JAWWBV010000082.1:0-8388 GCA_033720795.1 Halomonas sp.
TCGGGATGCTGGGCGCACTTGTGGGTAACGACGCCACCGACGCCGCCGGCGCCGACAATCAGGACTTTGCTCATGGGGTTTCGAATCCAGATCGAGAAATGTTCAACGATGATAGGGTCTTATCGGTCGATGGACCGCGTCTGCGAGCCCGGACCCGATGCCACCCCGGTCGACCTTTCGCACCGAGCTCCGCAAGGTCGGCGCGAGTGCGCGATGATGGCGTCGAAGCGAGTCGGGGGCAAGTGCTTTTCGCCAGCAGGATGCGACGAAAGGCCAGTAAGGGAGAGGGGCGCAGGGTCTTGCCCGTTGGCTGGGATTAGCCAGGCGATTTGCTGATAAGGATAGGAGCGGTGGATGGTGGCTGCATGGCCATGGGATCATCAACGTTATAATCACCTAGACTGAGATTACTCATCCTGGGAGAAAAGATGGACGCTTGGCGATTCGACCTGGCTGATCCCGCCCTGGGGCAGCCGTTGCAGGGTAGCTACGACCCCCTGCTGGTTGCCTTGTCCCTTGTCATTGCCTGCCTATCCGCCCTGGCGGCCTTCCAGCTGGCTGACCGCATGGTCGCCGCCCCTTCGGGCACCATCAAGGCCTGGTGGCATGCGGGGGGAGCGACGGCCATGGGGTGCGGGATATGGGCCATGCATTTCACCGCCATGCTGGCCTTCTCCTTGGAAGAGCTTTCCCACCTGCACTACGGGCTGGGCCTGACGGTCGCGTCGATAGTGCCGGCGATACTGGGGAGTGCGGCGGCTCTCTACTTGATGGCGCGACCGCGTGTCGAGGTGCGAGACCTGCTGAAGGGCTCATTGCTGATGGCCATCGGGATCGGCAGCATGCACTACCTCGGCATGGAGGCGATGCGCATGGAGGGGCTGCGCTACAGCTTCCCGCTGTTCGTCCTCTCGATTCTGGTCGCCTTCCTGCTCGCCCTGGCGGCATTGTTTCTGCACTTCCGCGTACGACGCCTCCCGACGTTGTCGGAGAGTGGGCTCAGGATGGCATCCGCGGGGTTCATGGGATGTGCCGTGGCCGGCATGCATTATACGGCGATGGAGGCGGCGCTGTTCTATGACGTTGCTAGATTCGAGGCAGGCGACGTCACGCATGAGGACGGTCTCCCCGAAGGTGCGATGGCGGCGGCCATCGGGAGCTTCGCCGGCCTGATTCTTGGCTTGAGCCTGATGGTGGCTTGGGTAGACCGGCAGAAGTCGATTCAACGGATGCTGAAACACCTCGCCAACACCGATACGCTGACGGGATTGCCTAACCGGGCCTGCTTCCAGCAATTGCTTGAGGGCGCTCTGTCGCTTAGCAAGCGGCATGGTGGCTCACTGGCGGTCTTCTTCATGGACCTCAATGATTTCAAGTCGATCAACGATAGCCTCGGTCATGCGACGGGCGATAGGGTGCTGAAGGAGTTTGCCGCACGTGTCGCCTCTATTCTCCGCAGCAATGATGTCGTGGCTCGCTTCGGAGGAGACGAGTTCGTTGTGCTGGCCCATGACCTAGTCTTGCCTGAGGAGGCCGTCAGCGTGTCGCAGAGAATCCTGCACACCATGGACCAGCCGATCGAATTCGACAACTGGAAGCTGCACGCACGACCCAGCATTGGCATCAGTTTCTATCCCGATGATGGTGACCAGGCAGAATCGCTCATCAAGCATGCAGATGCCGCCATGTACCAAGCCAAGTCCAGTGAGCTGGGCTACCAGATGTATGACAGGGCGATGACCGAAGGGGCCATGCTGCGGGTTCGGCTGGGCCATGACTTGCGTGATGCCTTGAAACGAGGAACGCTCTATCTCCAGTATCAGCCCCTTGTTGACCTGAGCACGGGTGATTGGGTGGGACTCGAGGCCCTGGCGCGGTGGCGACACCCCGAGGAAGGCGAGGTATCGCCGAGCATTTTTGTGCCGCTGGCGGAGCGCTCGGGGTTGATCCTGCAACTGGGCAGGTGGGCTCTGATGCAGGCCTGTCGACAGGGCAGGATCTGGAAGGACGCGGGCCTTGAGTTCGGTCGCATCGGGGTCAACTTGTCGGCATTCCAGCTCGCGCGATCCGACTTCGTGTCCGACCTGAAGCACATCCTGGAGGTGACCGGCATGCCGGCAGAGTGCCTGGCCCTGGAACTCACGGAGTCAAGCCTTGTCGAGCCTGAACGGGACATCATCGAGAGACTCCTCGAGATGCGCGACATGGGGGTGTCTCTGGCAATCGATGATTTCGGTACGGGCTATTCGTCGTTAAGCTATTTGAAGAATTTACCGGTCGATACCTTGAAGATCGACCGTAGCTTCGTGAAGGAAGCCCAGAGTGATCCTCGTGATCAGGCCATCATCCGAGCGGTGGCCGGGATGGGGTCGAGTCTTGGGTTTACGGTACTCGCCGAGGGGGTCGAGACCGAGCAGCAAGCGCAGTTGGTGTTGCAGCTTGGCTGCCGTTTCGGCCAGGGCTTCTTCTTCGCCAGCCCCGCGAATGTGGATGCCATCACGGCGGCACTGAGTCTGAATCCGCGCCATGGTGACATGTAAGGCATGGCGCACTACGTTGGAAGGTCGAGTCGCCCCGGATGGTGCAAGTGGCGCCCTCGGGCGCGGGGGGAGGCTCTGGAATGCCATCACGAAAAAAGCGCCCGTAGGCGCTTGATTCGTCGACTGTTTGGTGGAGGCGGCGGGAATTGAACCCGCGTCCGCCGGCACTCACCCATTGGCTCTACATGCTTAGTTTCGTCATTTGATTTAACACCGCTGGCTCCGACGATCAGGATCCAGCAATGCGATTCCTCGTCAAGTTTAACGACAGGCGAGAGGACACCACCTATCGCGATCCCATCAGTCTTGGCTCATATCCCGTCAGCAATGAATGGGCACATTGCCTTCGGGCCGGGCTAGAAGCTAGCGGCGTTTAAGCTGCCAGCGCGCCCTGAGCGTAGTTGTCGTCGTTTGCGACTATTTAGTCGTGATGTTGGATTTACGAGATACATCACGCTCTCGGCATGCACCTCAGGGATTGTCACCGGCGTCGAAACCGTGTCGCCCCCGTAATGCGCATCCTAACAGGATGTGCAGGTCTGTGACACCTCAGGCCTTGGTTTGTTCACGCATGATGCGTCCTTTCTGCCGCTGCCAGTCGCGGTCCTTCTCGGTGGCGCGCTTGTCGTGCAGCTTCTTGCCGGTCACCAGGGCCAGCTCGCACTTCACCCGGTTGTTCTTCCAGTAGAGCTTGAGCGGCACGCAGGTGTGCCCCTTCTCCTGGGTGCGCGAGAAGATCTTGGCGATCTCCTTGCGGTGCATCAGCAGCTTGCGGGTGCGCGTCGGATCCGCGATCTCGTGGGTGCTGGCGGTGTTGAGCGGCGTGATGTGGCTGCCCAGCAGCCAGGCCTCGCCGTTCTTGATCAGAATGTAGGTGTCGGTGAGCTGCGCCTTGCCGGCGCGCAGGCTCTTCACCTCCCAGCCGGCCAGCACCAGGCCGGCCTCGAAGGTCTCGTCGATATGGTATTCGAAGCGGGCCTTCCTGTTCTGGGCGATGACGTTGCCGCCGGGACCCTTGCTCTTGCCTTTCTTGTTGGCCATGAAACCTCGTGTCCTGTATCTGCCGGTGGCGCCTGCCCCTTCGATGTGGGGGGAAGCGTGGTACCATTCAAGGCCTGAAATAACCGCTCATGATACGCCCTGGGCACTGTGAAGTCAGCGGAGAGCTCAATGCCAACGGTCAATCGGTCCGCCATGGTGCGGCACACCCCCCAGGACATGTTCGACTTGGTCAACGACTTCGAGCGCTACCCGGAATTCCTCCCGGGATGCCGGAACGCTCGCCTGCTCGAGCGTGACGACTCCCACCTGATCGGCGAGATGACCCTGGGTCGTGCCGGCATCGAGCAGAGCTTCACCACCCGCAACGACCTGATCGAACCCGAGCGCATCGAGATGTCGCTGGTCAGCGGTCCCTTCAAGCGCCTGCGCGGCCGCTGGCTGTTCATGCCGATGGGCGAGGGGGCCTGCAAGATCAGCCTCGAGCTGGAGTTCGAGTTCGCCAACCGCCTGCTGGGGATGGCCTTCGGCAAGCTCTTCCAGCAGGTCGCCGGGCAGCTGGTGGACTCCTTCACCCGCCGCGCGGACAGCCTCTATGGCCGCTAGCGCGCCGGACAGCTTCGAGGTCGAGGTGGCCTTCGCCCTGCCCGAGCGGCAGTGCATCGTGGCGCTTCGCGTCCGCGAGGGCACCACGGCCCGCGAGGCGGTGGCGATGGCGGGGCTGGAGGCGAGGTTTCCGGAGCTGCCTGAGGCGACCTTCCTCGAGGCCGACCTGGGGCTCTTCGGCAAGCGGCTGCGGGACCCCGAGGCGCAGCGCCTGAAGGCGGGGGATCGCGTCGAGGTCTATCGGCCGCTCAAGATCGATCCCAAGGCGGTGCGCGCCGAGCGCGCCGCCAGGACGCGCTGACGCCCCGTCCGGCGGGGCCGGGACGGGGCGTCATGGAGGGGCTCGAGAACCGGTTGGTTCAGGGGCGATCCGGCGTCAGGTTATCGATCGGCGCCTCCGGGTCGCCCTCGGCGACCTCGCTGTCGGGCCCGATGCCGCGATCGTCGCCGAGCGGCGGCGCGGTCGAGAAGTCGCCCTCCCGCTCGATGTCCACGACGCGCCCGCCCTCGAAGGTCAGGGTGATGCGCCGCTGCTCCACGTCGCCGTAGGCCTCGTCGAGGCGGTAGACATAGTCCCACTGGCGGGCATCGAAGGGCGCCTCGAGCAGCGGGCTGCCCATCAGGTCGACCACCTGCTGCCGGCTCATGCCCGGCCGCAGCTGTTCGGCCATGCCCTCGGTCACCAGGTTGCCCTGGGGCAGGTCGCGCTTGTAGACCCCGAAGTAGCTGCAACCGCTGATCATCAGCAGGGCGACGGAAAGGGTGACGATTCTTGTCAGCTTTTGCATTTGCGCCTGTTCTTCACTATCGTGGATTCGGTCGATCATAACCGACCCTACCCGATACTGCGAAGAGCGACCATGGCCGACCAGAACCATGAACTGCGCAAGGCCGGTCTTAAAGTGACCCTGCCGCGCGTCAAGATCCTGCAGATCCTCGAGAGCGCCTCCGAAAAGCACCACCTGAGCGCCGAGGATGTGTACAAGACCCTGCTGGACGCGGGCGAGGACGTGGGCCTGGCCACCGTCTATCGCGTGCTGACCCAGTTCGAGACCGCCGGGCTGGTGATCCGTCATAACTTCGATGGCGGCCACGCCGTCTTCGAACTCTCTCAGGAGGAGCACCACGACCACATGGTGTGCCTGGAGAGCGGCGAGATCGTCGAGTTCTTCGATGAGACCATCGAGCGTCGCCAGCAGGAGATCGCCGAGGAGCACGGCTTCGAGCTCGTCGATCATGCCCTGGTGCTCTACGTGAGGCCGCGGGGCTCCCGGGCGACGCGCCAGGAAGGCATCCAGAAGAAGTAGCGCCGACGGGCTTACCCGAATGGCGACTCACCCGAGCGGTGAACAGCGCGGCCCCGATCCACGGATCGGGGCCGCCTTGCGTTGCGGGGATCAGGGGCGCGCGAGCCGCGTTCGGCGCGCTCAGTGGTGGGCGCGCTGGCTGGCGTCGAGCATCTCCCGGGCGTGGGCCAGGGTGCGGTCGGAGAGGTTCACGCCGCCGAGCATGCGCGCCAGTTCGCCGACCCGGCCGGCCTCGTCGAGCAGCGCCATGCGGGTCAGGGTGGAGGCCTTCTCGGCCTGCTTCTCGATGTGCAGGTGATGGTGGGCCTGGGCGGCCACCTGGGGCAGGTGGGTCACGGTCATCACCTGGCCGGTCTCGCCCAGCCGGCGCAGCAGCTGGCCGACGATCTCGGCGGTGGCCCCGGAGACCCCGACGTCCACCTCGTCGAAGACCAGGCTGGCGATGGTCGAGTGCTGGGCCGCCACCACCTGGATCGCCAGGCTGATGCGCGACAGCTCGCCGCCAGAGGCCACCTTGGCCAGCGGGCGCGCCGGCTGGCCGGGGTTGGCGCTGATCAGCATGCGCGCGCCTTCGAGCCCCTCGAGGGCCGGGGCCTCCCGGGGGGCGAGCTCGACCTCGAAGGTGGCCTTGTCCATGGCCAGGAAGGCCAGCTGCTCCTGCACGGCCCGGCCGAACCGGCGGGCGGCCTGGCGGCGCGCCCGGGAGACCGCCGTGGCCTGCTCGTGCCAGCGCGCCTGCTGTGCCTCGACCTCGGCGGCCAGCGCCTCGAGGTCGCCGTCGCCGCCCTCCAGGCCCTCGAGCTCCTCGGCCAGGCGCCGGTGCAGGTCGACCAGCTCCTCCGGCAGCACGTGGTGCTTGCGGGCGATGCGATGCACCTCGCCCAGGCGCTCCTCCACCCAGGCCAGCCGCTCCGGGTCCAGCTCGACCCCGGCGGCGAAGTGGCCGAGCTCGCGGCCCGCCTCCTCGATCTGGATGCGCGCCTCGCCGAGCATGGTGAGAGTGTCGGCCAGGCTGCCGCGATCGCTGCCCGGCAGCGCCGAGAGGTGCTGGATCGCCTGATTGAGCCGCGTCAGCGCACCGGCCTCGTCGCCGTCGCAGCACTCGGTGGCGAACTGCGCCTCGCGCAGCCGCTCCTCGGCATGGGCCAGTTCCTCC
This sequence comes from Halomonas sp., assembly GCA_033720795.1. Lineage (GTDB taxonomy): Bacteria > Pseudomonadota > Gammaproteobacteria > Pseudomonadales > Halomonadaceae > Halomonas. The sequence continues at coordinate 6,609 of JAWWBV010000082.1, forward strand.
TGCTCCTCCTCGAGCCCCTTGAGCTCGCCCTCGACCAGGGCCAGCGCCTCCAGCTCCTCCACCTGGTAGCGCAGCAGCTGGCGGCGGGCGCGGATCTCGTCGCCGTCCTCGGCCAGGCGCTCGAGGCGCCGGCGGCTCGCCTGCCACTCGCGGAAGGCCAGGCGCATCTCGGCCACCGCCTCGCGATGGCCGGCGAAGTCGTCGAGCAGGCGCAGGTGGGTCTCCTCGTTCAGCAGTGCCTGATGGGCGTGCTGGCCGTGGATCTCGATGAGGTGCTCGCCCAGGGCGCGCAGGTCGGCCACCGTGGCCGGCTGGCCGTTGATCCAGGCCTTGGAGCGGCCACTGCGGGTCACCACGCGACGCAGCAGGCAGTCGTCGGCGGGCAGCTCGCGGGCCTCGAGCCAGGCGCGCGCCTCGGGCAGGGCCTGGAGGTCGAAGCGCGCGCTCAGGTCGGCGCGTTCGCGGCCATGGCGCACACTGGCGCTGTCGGCGCGCTCGCCGAGGCAGAGCCCCAGGGCGCCGAGCAGGATGGACTTGCCGGCCCCCGTCTCGCCGGTGATGGCGGTCATGCCGCCGGAAAGCTCCAGTTCGAGGTGGTCGACGATGGCGAAGTCGCGAATGGCAAGCTCTGTCAGCATGGTGCCTCCCGGGGCCTGTCTGGGAATACCGTTCTGCAAGGTCCGCGCGGTCTGGACGTGCGGCGCGAGGAATACTGTCTATCCATACACGTATTGTGTGTTTATACAGTAGTCAAGCATCCCCCACAATGCACCGGCCAATTCGTCTCGCGATGACGCCTTGAGTTCACCGCGGCCAGCCCCATATACCCCGGCAGATCATCGTTCACGCCATCATTCATGCCTTGCCAGCGGCCCCTGGCCGCTGATTGCCATTCAGGAGACCCCACATGGCCAAAGACTCTCAGACCCCGCTGGACGACGAACTCGCTCGCGAAGAGCGGGAAGCCGAGCCGCAGGCCGAGACCGTGGAGGGTGAGCTGGAGGACGCCATCGAGGGCGCCGAGCAGGCCGCCACCGAGGCCGAGGCCGCCGACAATCCCGAAGCCGAGGTGCTGGCGGCGCGCGTCGAGGAGCTCGAGCAGAGCGTCGCCGAGGCCAAGGACCAGGCCATGCGGGCGGCCGCCGAGGCACAGAACGTGCGGCGGCGCGCCGAGCAGGAGGCCGAGAAGGCCCGCAAGTTCGCCCTGGAGAAGTTCGTCAAGGAGCTGCTGCCGGTGATCGACAGCCTCGAGAAGGCGCTGGAGGCCATGGGCGACGAGGCCAGCGAGGCGCACATCGAGGGCGTCGCCATGACGCTCAAGATGCAGCACGACGTCATGGCCAAGTTCGGCGTCGAGGTGGTGGAGCCCCACGGCGAGCCCTTCGACCCGCAGTACCACGAGGCCATGGCCATGGTGCCCAACCCCGAGCTGGAGCCCAACACCGTGATGGACGTCATGCAGAAGGGCTACCTGCTCAACGGGCGCCTGGTTCGTCCGGCCATGGTGGTCGTCAGCCAGGCCGCCGGCTGACACCGAGCCATAGAAAAGCGGCCCTCGGGTCTTGAAAAGGTTTCGAGGGCCCCCAGATAGACGGCAACCCCGCGGCGAAAGCCGCAGATCACGAATTCAACTGCCAGATTTGAGGATTTCCTATGGGACGCATCATCGGTATTGACCTGGGGACCACCAACTCTTGCGTCGCCGTGCTCGACGGTGACCAGGCCAAGGTGATCGAGAACGCCGAAGGCGCACGGACCACGCCGTCCATCATCGCCTACA
>JAWWBV010000083.1:0-8364 GCA_033720795.1 Halomonas sp.
ACGACACCTCGCGCTCGGCGGACTCCCCGCCGAACATCACCGCCACGCGGCCCATGTCATCGCTCATAGCGTCACCTCGTCGAGATTCAGGGCGGCATCGCTCAGCCGCTGGGCGATGCCGCCCACGTCGCCGGCCCCCTGTGTGATCAGGATATCGTCTGGGCGCAGCACGCGAGCCAGCAGCCCCGGCAGCTCGCTCTTGTCCTGCACGAAGATCGGGTCGACCGCGCCGCGCTGGCGGATCGAGCCGGCCAGGGTACGACCATCCGCCCCGGCCAGCGGCGCCTCCCCGGCGCTGTAGACGTCGAGCAGCAGCAGGGTGTCGACGCCGGCCAGCACGCGCACGAAGTCTTCAAAGAGGTCGCGGGTGCGCGAGTAGCGGTGGGGCTGGTAGACCATCACCAGGCGCCGGTCGGGCCAGCCCGCCCGGACCGCGTCGATCACCATCTCCACCTCGCGGGGATGATGGCCGTAGTCGTCGACCAGCATCACCTGGCCCTCGCCCTCGGGGGCGAGATAGTGGCCATGCACCTGGAAGCGACGCCCCACGCCCTCGAAGTGCCGCAGCCCGCGCAGGATGGCCTCGTCGGAGACGCCGGCGTCGCTGGCCACCACGATCGCCGCCAGGGCGTTGAGCGCGTTGTGGCGGCCCGGCATGGCCAGGCGCACCTCGAGGGGCGCCAGCCCCTCGGGACGCACGGCGGTGAAGCGCACCTCGCCGGCCCGCTGGTCGAAGTCCTCGATGCGGTAGTCGGCGTCCTCGCTGAAGCCGTAGGTCACGAAGCGGCGACTGACCTGGTCGAGCAGGCCGCGAACGTGGGGATCGTCGATGCAGAGGATCGCCAGGCCGTAGAACGGCAGGTTGTGCAGGAACTCGATGAAGGTGCCCTTGAGCCGCTCGAAGTCGCCGCCGTAGGTGGCCATGTGGTCGGCGTCGATGTTGGTGACGATGGAGACCATGGGCTGCAGGTGCAGGAAGGAGGCATCCGACTCGTCGGCCTCCGCCACCAGGTAGTCGCCCTCGCCGAGTCGCGCGTTGGTGCCCGCGCTGGTCAGCCGCCCGCCGATCACGAAGGTGGGATCGAGGCCGCCCTCGCCGAGCAGGGTTGCCGTGAGGCTGGTAGTCGTGGTCTTGCCGTGGGTGCCGGCCACGGCGATGCCGTGGCGAAAGCGCATCAGCTCGGCGAGCATCTCGGCGCGGCGCACCACCGGCACGCGGTGCTCGTGGGCCCAGCGGATCTCGGGGTTGGTCTCGTCCACCGCGGTGGAGACCACCACCACGTCGGCGCCCGCGGCGTTGTCGGCGGCGTGGCCGAGGGCCACGCGGATGCCGCATTCTCGCAGGCGGGCCACCACCGGCGAGGCCTTCAGGTCGCTGCCGCTGACCGTGTAGCCCTGGTTGGCCAGCACCTCGGCGATGCCGCACATGCCGGCGCCGCCGATGCCGACGAAGTGGATGCGTCGAATCCGGCGCATGCCCAGCCCGCGGCCGGGATGCGGGGGGGTAGCCTGACCGGGAACCGGCCCGAGGGTCTCATCACTCAAAACCTGTCTCCATGCAACCGGCCACCAGGCGCTCGACGGCGTCGAGATGGGCACCGGCACGGGCCCGTGCCGCCATGGTGGCGAGAGTGTCGGGGTCCAGCAGCGTCGCCAGGCACTCGGCCAGCGCCGCTGCGCTCATTTCCTGCTGGGGCATCAGCCGGGCCGCCTGCTGCTCGACCAGGGCCCGGGCGTTGGCGGTCTGGTGATCGTCCACCGCGTGGGGGAAGGGCACGAAGAGCGCCGGCTTGGCCGCGGCGGCGAGCTCGGCCACGGTCAGGGCGCCGGCCCGGCAGACCACCAGGTCGGCCCACGCATAGGCCCCAGCCATGTCGTCGATGAAGGCCGTGACCTCGGCGTCGACCCCCTGGGCCACATAGGCCTCGCGGGTCGCCTGGTCCTTGTCGCGGCCGGCCTGGTGGCGCACCTCGGGGCGGCGCTCCTCGGGCAGCTCGGCGAGCGCCTCGGGCAGGCGCTCGTTGAGGGCCTTGGCGCCCAGCGAGCCCCCTACCACCAGCAGGCGCAGGCGACGCCCCGCCATCTCCAAGGCGGGCCTCGGCGACCGGCCGAGCGCGGCGATCTCGGCGCGCACCGGGTTGCCGATTACCTCGGCCCGCCCGGGGAAGGCCTGGGGAAAGGCGGCGTAGACGCGGCGCGCCAGGCGCGAGAGGGCACGATTGGTCAACCCGGCCACAGCGTTCTGCTCGTGAATCACCAGCGGTCGGCGCATCAGCCAGGCGGCCAGCCCGCCGGGGCCGCTGGCGAAGCCGCCGAGGCCCACCACCAGTTGGGGGTCGACCTCGCGAATCACCCGCCGCGCCTGCCAGACCGCCTGCACGAGGTTCAGCGGCGCCAGCAGCCAGCCGGTCAGGCCGTTGCCGCGCAGGCCGCTCACCGCGATGCGCGACAGCGGAATGCCGGCCTCGGGCACCAGGCGATTCTCGATGCCCCGCGGGCTGCCGAGCCAGGCGACCTCGACGCCCTCCTCGACCAGCCCCCGGGCCAGCGAGAGCGCGGGGATGACGTGGCCGCCGGTGCCACCGGCCATGATCAGGACACGGCGTCCTGGCTGTCGATTCATGACGTGCTTCCTTGTCGCTTGCCGGCATCGGGCGACTGGCCTGACCCGGCCCGGCGGGCCGTGGGGCGCGCGCGCCGGCGGACCTCGCGGGTCTCGATGTCGGCGCGCAGCAGCAGGGCGACCATCACGCTGCTCACCACCAGACTCGAGCCGCCGTAGCTCAACAGCGGCAGGGTCAAGCCCTTGGTGGGCAGCATGCCGGTGCTCACGGCGATGTTGATGAAGGCCTGGGCGCCGAGGACCAGGGCGAAGCCATAGCTCACGTAGGCGGCGAAGGCCAGGCCGGCGAGCTCGGCCCGCCGCCCCACCGCCATGGCGCGCCAGATCAGCAGGGCGAAGAGCCCCACCACGGCGATCGCGCCGACCAGGCCGAGCTCCTCGGCGAGCACCGCGAAGACGAAGTCGGTATGGGCCTCGGGCAGGTAGAAGAGCTTCTGCACGCTGTTGCCGAGCCCCATGCCCAGCCAGTGGCCCCGCCCGAAGGCGATCAGCGCCTGGGTCAGCTGATAGCCGCTGGCGAACTGGTCGGCCCAGGGGTCGGCGAAGCTGGTCAGGCGCGCCATGCGATAGGGCTCGGCGACGGCGGCCAGGGCGCCGAGCGCCCCGACCAGCAGCAGCAGCACCAGAAAGCGCCCCCAGGGGGCCCCGGCCATCAGCAGCATGCCCATCACCGCGCCGGTCATCACCACCACGGCGCCGTAGTCGGGCTCGAGGATCAGCAGGCCCGCCACCACGGCCATCACCACCAGGGGGCGCAGGAAGGCGCCCCACTCGCGGCGCACCTGGGGCAGGAAACGCTCGAGGTAGCCGGCCAGGTAGATGATCAGGCAGAACTTGGCGACCTCGGAGGCCTGCAGGTTGAAGGGCACGCCGGGCAGCGACAGCCAGCGACGGCTGCCGTTGACCTCGCGGCCCACCAGCAGCACCAGCGCCAGCAGCGCGAGGCCCACCAGCAGCAGCAGCGGGCCGTTGGCCTTCCACCAGGCCAGCGGCACACGCAGCGCCAGCGCCCCGGCGGCCAGCGCCGCCAGCAGGAAGGTGCCGTGGCGCAGGCTGAAGTACCAGGCGTTGCCGGTCAGGCTCGAGGCGACCTCGCTGGAGGCCGAGGTCACCATCACCCAGCCGATCAGCAGCAGCGAGAGCGCGGCGAGCACCAGCCAGCCGTCGAAGGGCTGGTCGGTGGTGCTCAGGCGCTGGCGAAGACGCGCGAGCCGGCTCATGCGCCCTCCTCGGCCAGCCGCAGGACCGCGTGGCGGAAGGCCTCGCCGCGGGCCTGGTAGTCGCGGAACTGATCGAGGCTCGCGCAGGCCGGCGAGAGCAGCACGCAGTCGCCCGGGGCGGCGATCTCGGCGGCCCGGGCCATCGCCGCCTCCAGGTCGTCGACCCGGGTCAGCGGCAGCCGGCCCGCCAGGACCTGAGCGAGGCGCTCGGCGTCGCGCCCGAAGAGGATCGCCTCGCGGCCGTGGCGCGCCAGCGGCGCCGCCAGGGGACGGAAGTCGGCGCCCTTGCCGACCCCGCCGGCGAGCAGGATCAGGCGCCCGTCGAGGGTCGGCCCCAGGCCCGCGATGGCGGCCAGGGTCGCCCCGACGTTGGTGCCCTTGGAGTCGTTGATCCAGCGCACGCCGTCGATCTCGGCGACCAGCTCGCCGCGGTGGGGCAGCCCGGGAAAGCGCCTGAGCACCGCGAGCATCGCGGCGAGGGGCAGCCCCAGCCGGGTGCCCATCGCCAGGGCGGCCAGGGCGTTGGCCTGGTTGTGGCGACCGGGCAGGCGCATCTCGGCGGCCGCCATCAGTGGCGTGTCGCCGTGCATCAGCCAGTCGGCGCCCTGGTAGCGCCCGATCCCCCACTCCCCCGCCCCGGGGGCGGCGGTGGTGAAGCGCTCCTCGGCGGGCAGCGGCGTCGACGGCCAGGTCAGGGGATCCTCGGCGTGGACCACGCCATGCCGGGCGCCGCGGAAGATGCCTAGCTTGGCGGCGCGGTAGCCTGCCATGTCGCCGTGGCGGTCGAGGTGGTCCTCGGAGAGGTTGAGGAAGGCCGCCGTCTCGGCGCCGAGCGACGGCGTGGTCTCGAGCTGGAAGCTGGAGAGCTCCAGCACGAAGAGCTCGGCCTCGGGCACCTCGACCAGCAGGTCCAGGGCCGGGGTGCCGAGGTTGCCGCCCACGGCGACGCGCACGCCGGCCTCGCGGGCCATCTCGCCGACCAGGGTGGTGACGGTGGACTTGGCGTTCGAGCCGGTGATGGCGGCGATGGGCGCCCGGGCCGCGCGCACGAAGAGCGCGATCTCGCCGACCACCAGCGGCTCCCCCGTGGCCTCGCGGGTGCGCCCGGCGAGCGCGGCGAGTCCCGGCGTGGCCGGATCGACCCCCGGGCTCAGCACCACCTCCTCGACCCCGCCGAGATCGAGGTCGGTGAGCGGCCCGCCGTGGAAGGCGACCTCCGGGTGGGCGGCCCGGAAGGCCTCGAGCCCGGGCGGCGTGGCGCGGGTGTCGGCGACCATGAAGGGCACGCCGAGCCGGCTGAGGTGGCGACAGATGGCCCGCCCGGAGAGCCCGAGCCCGACCACCAGCGTCACTCCCTTCGGCACCTTGTGCATCTTGCGCTCCTTGCGGATGGCGATCGGCCCGCGGCGATCAGCGGACCTTGAGGGTGGCCAGGCCGATCAGCACCAGCACCACGGTGATGATCCAGAAGCGCACGATGACTCGCGGCTCCGGCCACCCCTTGAGCTCGTAGTGGTGGTGCAGCGGCGCCATGCGGAAGATGCGGCGCCCGGTGAGCTTGTAGGAGCCCACCTGCAGGATCACCGAGACGGTCTCCATGACGAAGATCCCGCCCATGATGAACAGCACCACCTCCTGGCGCACGATCACCGCGACCACGCCCAGCGCCGCGCCCAGGGCCAGCGCGCCCACGTCGCCCATGAAGACCTGGGCCGGGTAGGTGTTGAACCACAAAAAGCCGAGGCCGGCCCCGGCGATGGTGGCGCAGAACACCGCCAGCTCGCCGGCGCCGGGAATGAAGGGGATCTGCAGGTAGTCGGAGAAGACGGTGTTGCCGCTGGCATAGGCGAACACCGCGAGCCCCATGGCCACCAGCACCGTGGGCATGATCGCCAGGCCGTCGAGGCCATCGGTGAGGTTGACCGCGTTGGAGCTGCCGACGATGACCAGGTAGGTCAGCACCACGTAGAAGACGCCCAGCGGCAGCACGAACTCCTTGAACACCGGCACGATCAGGCTGGTCTCCACCGGCGAGGCCGCCGTGACGTAGAGCACCAGCGCCGCGGAGAGGCCGATCAGCGACTGCCAGAAGTACTTCCAGCGCGCCGGCAGGCCCCGCGGGTTCTTCTCCACCACCTTGCGGAAGTCGTCGACCCAGCCGATGGCGCCGAAGCCCAGGGTCACCGCCAACACCAGCCAGACGTAGTGGTTGGTCAGATCGCCCCACAGCAGGGTGCTCACCGCGATGGCCATCAGGATCATCGCCCCGCCCATGGTCGGTGTGCCGGCCTTGGAGAGGTGGGACTGGGGGCCGTCGTCGCGCACCGCCTGGCCGATCTGGCGCTCCACCAGGCGGCGGATCATCAGCGGCCCGAGCCACAGGCAGAGCACCAGGGCGGTCAGGGTCCCCAGGATCATGCGCAGGGTCAGATAGTCGAAAACGTTGAAGGCGCTCTGGAATTGCGCCAGGAAGTCAGCCAGAAAGAGCAGCATGTAGTGCGTTCACCTTGATGCATCCGCGCGCAGGGCGGCCACGACGTGTTCCATGCCGGCACTGCGCGAGCCCTTGACCAGCACGCTGGCCCCGGGCGGTAGATGGTGGAGGACGTGGCGCGTCAGCGCCTCCCGATCGTCGAAGTGGGCCCCGCCTTCACCGAAGGCCTGGCTGGCCGGCCGTGCCGGCTCGCCCAGGGTACCCAGGAAGTCGATGCCCCGTTCCCGCGCATAGTGTCCGAGCTCGGCATGCAGCCGGTCGGACTCGCCCCCCAGTTCTCCCATGGCGCCGAGCAGGCACCAGTGCGGCCCGGGCAGCGTCACGAGGACATCGAGCGCCGCCTTCACCGCGCCGGGGTTGGCATTGTAGGTATCGTCCAGCAGCCGGGTGCCGTTGAGGCCCTCCACGGCACTCAGTCGGCCCGGCATCGGCGCCACGGCCGCGAGTCCGGCCAGGACATCCGCCTCGTCCAGCCCCATGACCAGGGCCGCGGCCGCGGCGGCCAGGGCGTTGGCCACGTTGTGGCGCCCCATCAGGGCCAGCTGGACCCGGCCGAACTCGCGGCCGTCCCGGACAAGCGTGAAAGCATAGCGCCCGAGGGCGTCGCAGGCCAGCGCCGCGGCGTGCACCCGCGCCCGGGGATCGAGCCCGAAGTCGAGCACCTCCCGGGGCGCGGCGAGGCTCGCCCAGGTGGCGAAGAAGGCGTCGTCGCGATTGAGCACCGCCACGCCGTCGTCGGGCAGGCCGGCCAGGATCTCGGCCTTGGCCTGGGCGATGCGCCCCGTGCCGCCGAACTCGCCGACGTGGGCGCCGGTGACGTTGGTGATGATCGCCACCCGGGGCGCGGCCAGGGCCGTGGTCCAGGCGATCTCGCCCAGGTGGTTGGCGCCGAGCTCCACCACCGCCTGGCGGTGGCCGGACTCGAGGGCCAGCAGCGTCAGGGGCGCGCCGATGTCGTTGTTGAGGTTGCCCTGGGTGGCGAGCGTCGCGCCGCGCCGCCCGAGCAGGGTCGCCAGCATCTGCTTGACCGTGGTCTTGCCGCTGTTGCCGGTGACGGCGACCAGGTCGCCCGCCCAGGCCCGGCGCCGCGCCCGGGCGAGCAGCCCCAGGGCGAGCCGGGTGTCGGGCACCACCAGCTGGGGCAGCGGGTCGTCCACCGGGCGCTCGACCAGCGCCGCCACGGCGCCGGCCTCCCGCGCCTGGGCCAGGAAGTCGTGGGCATCGAAGCGCTCGCCGACCAGCGCCACGAAGAGCGCACCGGGGGCGAGGCGCCGGGTATCGGTGACGATGGCATCGACGGCGGGAGCCTCATCGGGCCGGGGCAGCCCCAGGGCGGCCGCGACCTCGGCCAGGGTCCCCAGGCCGACGCCGCTCATCGCGCGCCCTCCTCGACCCGGCGCGCCAGGCCGCGCTCGGCCTCGGCGAGATCGGAGAAGGCGTGGCGCACGCCCGCCACCTCCTGATAGTCCTCGTGGCCCTTGCCGGCGATCAGCACCACGTCGTCGGGGGCGGCCTCGGCCAGCACCCGGGCGATGGCCGCGCCGCGGCCGTCGACCTCGCGCACCTCGCCGCCGGTGCTCTCCTCCAGGCCCGCGAGGACCTGGGCGCGAATCGCCTCGGGCGCCTCGCCGCGGGGGTTGTCGTCGGTGACCACCAGCACGTCGGCATGGCGCGCCGCGGCCTGGGCCATCAGCGGCCGCTTGCCGCTGTCGCGGTCGCCGCCGCAGCCGAACAGGCACCACAGCCGCCCCTCGCCGGGCAGGTGCGCGCGCAGCGCCGCCAGGGCATTGTCCAGGGCATCCGGCGTGTGGGCGTAGTCGATGACCACGCTAGGCGCCCCCGGGCGCGACAGCGGCGCCATGCGTCCCGGCACCGGGGAAAGCGTCGCCGCCGCCGCGAAGAGCGCCTCGAGGGAGTGCCCCAGGCCGTGCAGGGTGGCGATGGCCAGCAGCACGTTGTCCAGGCTGAAGCGCCCCATCAGCGCAAGCTCGAGCTCGCGCTCGCCGTCGGGGGTGGCGATCAGCGCG
>JAWWBV010000084.1:0-8320 GCA_033720795.1 Halomonas sp.
CGACGAGGCCTCCCAGACCGACGACGGCGACGACGCCGTGGTGCGGCTGGAGACCGATTTCATCCTGATGACACAGGCGCTGGCCGAGAATATCGAGCGCCTGATCGAGTGGCTGGGTGGCGAGGCCGGCAGCGCCGGCGACGCCCCGAGCGCCTGATCGCCCACGACCACAGCCTGGAACACATGACCGAGACACAAGACACCCCCGCAGCCGATCCCTGGGCCGAGATTCGCCCCTACCAGGACGCCGAGGTGGCCGAGGTGCTCGAGCGCCTCGTCCACGACAGCGAACTGCTGGACGCCCTGACCCGCTACCGGCTGCCGCGCCTGGCCCGCGTCATGCCGCGGCTCTCGCGCGCCCTGGCCAGCTTCGCGATTCGCCGCGAGACCCGCGGCGTGGCCAGCGTGCACGACTTCCAGATGCGCATCGCCAGCTACATGCAGCGCATGCTCAGGAACTCCACCGACGACTTCCGGGTGGAGGGCCTCGAGCAGCTGGACCCGAACACGGCGTACCTGTTCATCGGCAACCATCGTGACATCTCGATGGATCCCGCCTTCGTGAACTATGCGCTCTATCTCGCCGGGCGAGACACCGTGCGCATCGCCATCGGCGACAACCTGCTGAAGAAGCCCTACGTCAACGACCTGATGCGGCTCAACAAGAGCTTCATCGTACCGCGCAGCGCCCGGGGCAAGCGCGCCATGCTGGCCGCCTACCAGCAGCTCTCCGCCTATATCCGCCACTCCATCCTCGAGGACAACCACTCGATCTGGATGGCCCAGCGCGAGGGGCGTGCCAAGGACGGCATCGATCGCACCGACCCGGCGATCATCAAGATGCTGACCATGGCGCGGCGCGGCGAGGATCGCCAGGCCGGCATCGGCGAGGCCGTTGCCGAGCTCCGCCTGGTGCCCGTGTCGATCAGCTACGAGTACGATCCCTGCGACCTGCAGAAGGCCCGCGAGCTGCAGGCCCTCGAGGACAGCGGCAACTACGAGAAGACCGAATTCGAGGACATCAGCTCCATCGTCGCCGGCATCACCGGCCACAAGGGCCGCGTGCAGCTCACCTTCGGCACACCCCTCTCGTCCGACCTCGCGAGCCCCGACGAGGTGGCCGCCGAGGTCGACCGACAGGTCCTGGCCGGCTACCGCCTCTTCCCCAGCCACTACCTGGCCCTCGAGGCGCTGGGCGTGGCGCCGGAGCTGCTCGAGCCGAACGAGGTCAGCGATGCCGACCGCGCGCGCTTCCAGGCGCGACTGCAGACGGTGCCCGACGAGCTGCGTCACTGGTGGCTGACGCAGTACGCCAACCCGGTGCTCAACAAGGCCGGACGCTGCCAGTGAGCCCCACGGCATGAGGGACGACTCATCGCACGCGAATGACGCGCCCCGCGGCGCACCGGATCGCGCCGCCCAGACCCGCGAGGCCCATCGTGTCACGCTGATCGGCGCCGTCATCGACTTCGTCGTCGGTGTGGCCAAGATGGTCGCCGGTTTCATGGTGGGCTCGGCGGCGCTGGTGGCCGACGGCATCCACTCCTTCTCGGACATCCTGACCGACCTCTTCGTGGTCGCCGCCACCCACTTCGGCCGCCAGGAGCCCGACAGCAACCACCCCTACGGCCACGGCCGCATCGAGACCCTGGCGACGCTATGGCTCGGCAGCGTGCTGATCTTCGTCGCCGGGGGCATCGCCTGGGCGAGCATCGGCCGCCTCCTCGAGGGTGAGCCCATCCCCGCCCCGGGCCTCTGGGCCATCGGCATCGCCGTGATCGCCCTGCTCGCCAAGGAGTGGATCTTCCGCTACACCATGCGGGTGGCCCGCCGCGTCAATTCACGGCTGCTCGAGGCCAACGCCTGGCACTCCCGCTCCGACGCGCTCTCCACCGTGGTGGTGCTGATCGGCCTGGTGGCGGCCCAGTTCGGCGTGGGCTGGATGGACGCCCTCGCCGCCATCGTGGTGGGCATCATGGTCGGCCAGGTCGGCGGACGGCTGCTGTGGGAGTCCAGCCAGGAGCTGATCGACACCGCCCTGCCGGCCGAGGAGCGCGACGCCATGCAGCGCGCCGCCGAGGAGGTCGCCGGGGTTCGCAGCGTGCACGACCTGCGCACCCGCAAGCTCGGCAGCGACATCCTGCTCGACCTGCACATCGTGGTGCCCCCGCGGGTCACGGTCTCCGAGGCGCACGAGATCGGCAACGAGGCCAGTCGCCGACTGCGCGAGTCCTTCCCCAACCTGCATGACGTGACCTTCCACATCGATCCCGAGGACGATTCGGGAGAGACCGAGCACAGCCTGCGCCCCGGCCCGCCGCTGCGCGCCGACGTCGAGGGCGTGCTCGACCAGGCCTGGCACGACCTGCCGATCTGGCATGCCCGTGTCGATCTGGATCTCCACTACCTGGACAATCGGGTCGACGTCTCACTCTACGTCGACGCCCTGCCGCCGGGGCAGGATCTCGACGCCGCGGCAACCGCCCTGCGCCAGGCCGCCAGCCGGCTCGACTGGGTCGGCCGACTGCGAGTCTGGCTCGGGCCCGGCAGGGGATAGGTCCGGCACCTCATACACTCGCATTAGGCGCCTGCTCCCCCTAGACTTGAGAAAGTGCTCATTCAGGCCAACCCCATGCCTCCCCCTTCACACCGGACACTCGACTCGCCCGGGCGTCGCCGTTTTCTGGCGGGGCTGGGTGGCCTGTGGCTGCTTGCGGGCCTGGGGCTCGGCCCGTCACCGGTCGTGGCCAGTCTCGCGCCGGAGCGCCTGCGCCGGGTCATGCAGGCGCAGTACGGCGCGCCGGGCGTCGCGGCCCTCGAGGCGTGGTTCGCGCTGCTCGACCGGCTGCGCCCGGCCGACCTGGAGACCCGGCTTCGCGGGGTCAACGACTTCTTCAACCGGCACATTCGCTGGCTCGACGATATCGACATCTGGCGCCAGGAAGACTACTGGGCCACGCCGCTGGAGACACTGGGACGCGGACAGGGCGATTGCGAGGACTTTACCATCGCCAAGTACGTCACCCTCAAGGAGCTGGAGGTGGCGGAGGACCAGCTGCGCCTGATCTATGTACGCGCGCGCATCGGCCGCAGCAGCATCACCCAGGCGCACATGGTGCTGGGCTACTACGAGACGCCCGGAGCAGACCCGCTGGTGCTGGACAATCTGGTGCCCTCGATCACCCGCGGCTCACGGCGCACCGACCTCGACCCGCTCTTCAGCTTCAACGGCCGTGGCCTGTGGGCCGGTGGCTCGTCGCAGTCCCGCGCCGACCCGGTCGCCCGGCTGTCACGCTGGCGACGCGTGATCGATCGCATGCAGCAGCAGGGATTCATTCAAGGGGAGTAGGACATGTCACTCATCAAGCAGCTCTGGTTGATCATCGTGGGACTGCTGCTGCTCGCCTTCGGGGGCAGCCTGTTCATCGGCGTCAACGCCAGCCGGGCCTACATCGAGCAGGAAGTGCTGATCAAGAACGCCGACAACGCCAGCGCCCTGGCGTTGACCATGAGCCAGATGCCCAAGGATCCGGTTACCCTGGAGCTGCTGGTGTCAGCCCAGTTCGACACCGGACACTACCGACGTGTGGAGCTACGCTCCCCGGAGGGCGAGATCATCGAACAACGCGTCGGTGCGGAAGCCATCAGCGACGTGCCGGCCTGGTTCATGGACCTGGTGCGCTTCGATATCCCGCCCGGCCGCGCCGTGGTCCAGGACAGCTGGCGACAGTTCGGCACCCTGCTACTGGAAAGCCAGCACAGCTTCGCCTATCGCTCTCTGTGGCAGAGCACCCTGAACCTGGTGGGCTGGTTCGGCCTTGCCGCGGCGATCAGCCTGCTGCTCGCCTGGTGGATCGTGCGACAGATTCGCCGCCCGCTGGGCGCCGTGGTGCAGCAGGCCCGGCAAATCGGCGAGCGCCGCTTCACGACCGTTCCCGCGCCGCGCACCCGGGAGCTTCGCGAGGTGGTGGAGGCCATGAACCACCTCTCCGGCGCGGTACGCACCATGCTCAGCGAGGAAAGCAAGAAGCTCGACCAGCTGCGACAGCAGCTGCAGCACGACCCGGTGACCGGCGTGTTGGAACGCGAGGCGTTTCTTTCCCAGCTGCAGATCCACCTGGACAGCCAGGATGCGCGGGCCAGTGGCGCCCTGGCACTGGTCCGCGTGGCCCATCTGGCCGAGATCAACGAACGACTGGGTCGCACCGAGACCGACGCCCTCCTCCAAAGGGTGGCCCAGGGCCTGGACCAGTTCGGCAGGATCCACGGCGGGGGCATCACGGGACGCCTCAATGGCAGCGACTTCGCCCTGCTGCTGCCCGGGGTCGTCGACCTGGAGCCGCTTCGGCATGATCTCCAACGGCGACTCGCCGCGATGCGGGAACGCACCGAGATGCCTCTCGGCCTGCCCGGCGCGCTGATCGACTATGCCCAGGGCGACCGGCGCGGCATGCTGCTGGCCAGCCTCGATGGCGCGCTATCGGCGGCCGAGGCACGCAGCGACGAGGGGATGATGATTGCCGAGGGCCCACAGCGGCTCAGCCTCTTCACCAGCCACGACGAATGGCGGCGCGCCCTGCAGGTCGCCATGGCCAAGGGCGTCTACCTGGCCCACTATCCGGTACTGGATTCGACGGGAGAGCTCCTGCACTTCGAGTGCCCCTCACGCCTGCGCCTCGCCAGCGACTGGCAGCCCGCCGGCGTCTTCATGCCATGGATCTCGCGCCTGGGACTCGATAGCCAGCTCGACCTGGCGGTGATCGATGAGGCCATTCGCGATATCACCCAGCGCGGCAAGCCCCTGGGCATCAACCTGTCGGCGGCGTCGATCCGGGACGTTCACTTCGTGGTGGAGCTGCAGTCCCGTCTCAAGGCGCGCCCCGACGTCGCCAAGCTGCTGTGGCTGGAGCTTCCCGAGGCCATGGCCATCCACGACCTGACGAGCTTTCGCAGCCTGTGCCAGGCCCTCCAGCCGCTGGGCTGCCGGATCGGCCTGGAACACGTGGGCGCCTCCTTCACCCGGATCGCCGACCTGCAGGACCTGGGGCTCGCCTACCTCAAGCTCGACCGCACCCTGGTCAGGGGCATCGACCGGGGTGCCGAGCAGCAGACCATCCTGCGCGGCATGGCCACCCTCTGCCATTCACTGGGCATCCTGGCCATCGGCGAAGGCGTCGAGCATCGGGAAGAGGCCCGGGTGCTCTTCGAGCTGGGCCTGGACGGCGCCACCGGGCCCGGCATCCGCCAGCACGAGAAGCCGGTGGACTGAGCATGCAAGGAGCCGGCGTCCTCGCGAACGCCGGCTCCCCTCGCTCCGGGCATGACACGCCGCGCTAGATCACACTGTCCTCGTCATCGCTGCCGGTCACCAGCTGAAGGCCGTTGAGCCGGCGCCGCAGCGTCTGGCGCTCCATCACCTTCTCCTGGGCCGGTTCCGGCAGGTCGGTAAAGCTGATCACCCCCTTGTCCATCAGCAGCTCGATCACATCCTCCAGCACCCGCACGAAGGCGAGATCCGAGGCCTGGAAACGCGCCGCACTCTTGCCGACCTCGCCCCCCATCAGGAAGGCCAGCAGCTCCGGCGAGTCCGCCGGCAAGAACTCAGGGCACTCCGGCGTCTCCTCCCGACTGACCAGCTCGATGCGATCCTCGCTGTCGCGCTTGATGTACATGGACGGCCTCCTTGGAGTATCTCGCGGCTGACCATACGGCCGCGGCGTGAGGAGAAAGGCCAGCGCCCGGCCATAACCGGGCGCTGGGGTGGGAGCAGGAGAGCAGCTTAATCGATATCGAGCTGGTTGTTGTCGATCAGAGACTGGATGAAGGCGGTGGAATCGACCCCGTCCATGCTGACGCCATTCAAGGCAATGACCTGATCCGACTCCTCCGAACTGAAACCGCCACCGAAGGCGCCGCTGGTGCTGACGTGCAGCAGCGTGTTGCCTTGGCCGTCGTCGACGGCCTGCAGGTAATCGGCAAAGTCCGCTGCGGTATCGGTTCCCTGGAGCAGATCACTGAGCGCGAGAACGTCCCCTTCGTCCGCCTCGTTGAGGTTGAAGTCGGTCACGAGATCCGTGGCCGGGGATCCCGGCATGCCTTGATCGCCGCCATCACCAAACTGCCAGGCAAAGGTATCGGCGCCAAGGCCACCCGCCAGTACATCGTCGCCCCGTCCCCCCGTCAGGGTATCGTCCCCCTCGAGGCCGAACAGGCTGTCATCGCCATCGGTGCCAGACAGCGTATTGTCCTGGCTATCGCCCACGATGCTCTCCGAGTCAGGATACACGGTGATGGTCACCTGGCCATCCACGCTGTCGCCATCCGCATCCGAGCCGATGACCGGAAGCGCAAAGGTCACCGGAGAGAAGGTAGGCTCCTCCCCATAGCTGAACTCCCCGAGCTTGAAACTGGTAGTAGCGCCACCTTCGACAGCCTCGATCTCAACGGCATTGAAGGCCTCGGGTTCTCCGTCGTCATCGACACTGACGATCTCGAAGGTCCAGCCATCCTGCATCCCACTGACCAGCAATTCGTCGCCTTCGATGGTGACATGGCCGGTCTGCTCGATGCGGTTCTCGTCGTAGATCTTGACCTCTGCGACGGTCAAGACCAGCTGCCTATCACCACCGCTTCCGGAGACGAGCGACGATGTGGCACCCGTGGCGGAGTCATCCAGATCCATGGCGTAGATTCGCAGGTGGAAAGTCGCTTCCTTCTGGCTGCCGTCCACGGCGACTTTCTGCGAGAAGGCCAGGGTCTCCTGGTACCCGTCGAAGCTGTATGACGCTGCATTCTTGGTGTCGTCGACCGAGAGGTTTTTAACCAGGTCGTAGCGGATGAACTCGCCGCTCGAGACCTCGGCACCTTGCCCCACCCCCAAGGTCGTGCTGGTACTGTTGACGGTCCCCTGGTCGGCATTGTCCAAGGGGTTTATTTCCGAGGACACCAGGACATCATCCGTCCCATCCGGGTCCGCTGCCTGTTTGGTGCCTATATTCAGTCCCTTGAAGGGCACATTGCCGCCCCCGATACCACTCAGGTCGGTGACGGAGGTGATCTTGGCATCCGTCAGGATCGAACCCGAGAATATCGTGTAGGTCACGTTGCCTTCGGCATCGATGGTGGCCGTGAATCCGATTTCGCCACTGTCCGTGACCGCCTGGATGCTGCTTAGATCGCCCTCGTTCGTGTATTGAAGGAACAGCGGCTCGTTGTTCAGGAAGAGCCGATCGCCATCGACACTGACGAATGCCTGCCGTCCATCCAGCAGATCCAGATCGAACACGATGTCGCCAAGCCCATCCGCCCCCGCCACGAAGTTGAGGGATTGCGTCACCGTCTTCTCGGTCGTTCCATCGGCACTGACATCCAGCAGGACATGGGCGGACTTTGGGTAGAAGGGCTGGGGTACATCATCCACGATCTGGATATCCAGCGAGGCACCGGCACTGCTGCCGTCGGTATCGACGACGCTGACCGCGAAGCTGTCCAGGTAGCCCGTGTCGGTAGCACCGTCGACGCTGTCGTTGTCGACGGTGGCCTCCAGGGTGTAGCTGTAGCTCAGCGTGCCACCGGCGGCATCGCCGCTGAAGCCGGTCAGGCGGAGCGTGCCGAAGTCACTGCTGACCGTCACCGGCGTGGCGGCCGACAGGCCTTGCAGGTCGGCCAGGCTCAGGGTCTGGTCGCCCACGCTCAGACTGCCCAGCTCGTCGAGCGCCACGAAACTGAAGGTGCCGCTCTGGGTCAGGGCGGCAGCCTCGGGGGTGGCGCCCAGCGGCAGGTTGGCCTCGTCGACGGTCTGCTCGGCGCTCTCGGCGCTGAGTCCGCTCAGCGTCACGCCGTCGTCCTGACCGGTGATGGTGATCGTCAAGGTGGCAGTGCTCTCGTCACCGTCGGCGTCGGTCAACGTGTAAGCGAAGATCTCGGTGAGCGTATCGTTCGGCCCCAGCGCCTGCACGGCGGCCAGGCCGTTGTCGAGGCTGTAGTTCCAGGTGCCGCCACCGGTGTCGGTAAAGGTGCCGTAGCTCGCCTCGGTACTGTCGAAGGCCACGCTCGCGGGCCGGTCGGCTCCCTGGGTGTCGTTGGCCAGCACGTCACCGGTCAGGGCGGTGGTGGTATCTTCGGCGATACTGGCGTCGGGGTCGTCTGCCGCGGCGGGTGCGTCATCCACGACCTGGATGTCCAGCGAGGCACCGGCACTGCTGCCGTCGGCATCGACGACGCTGACCGCGAAGCTGTCCAGGTAGCCCGTGTCGGTAGCACCGTCGACGCTGTCGTTGTCGACGGTGGCCTCCAGGGTGTAGCTGTAGCTCAGCGTGCC
>JAWWBV010000085.1:0-8304 GCA_033720795.1 Halomonas sp.
AGGCCGTCACGGTCCCGGGCGACGATCTCGATGCCGCGGCCGGCCTTCTGCACGGCCTGGTGGTGGAGGCTGTTGATGCGGCACCAGGTGACCTCGAGGATGCGGTAGAGCTGGCTGTCGGCGACGATGTCCACGGTCTTGCGCGGCAGCACGGTGCGGCGGCGCTTGAGCCCCTCGTGGGTGGTATAGATGTCCGGGTCGAGGGTGCCGCCCAGGTGCACGTTGATCAGCTGGGCGCCCCGGCAGATGCCGAGCGTCGGCGTGCCCCGGGGAATGAAGCGCTCCAGCAACTCGAGCTCGAGCTCGTCGCGCTGGGGGTCGACGCGCACGTCCAGGCGTACCTCGTCGTCGTAGAGGTGGGCCTGGATGTCATCGCCGCCGCCGATGATCAGGCCGTCGAGGTGCTCGGGGAAGGGGCGCGAGGGCGACAGACGCTGCGGCCGGCCGCCGTGGCGCCACACGGCGAACCAGTCGAACCACCAGGCGATCCGGCTCTTGGCATCGGAGGTGGTGATGCCGATCAATGGGCGCGCCTGACTCATTGCCGGGTCACCCAGCGACGCAGGCGGATCAGCCACCGACGAGGGGCCGACGGGCGATGGCGGGCGAGGAACTGGGCGCCGCGCTCGGCCAGGGTCTCGGGAGTGGCGGCCAGCCGCTCGACCTCGAGCCAGCGGTTCCACTCGGTCACCGCGCCCCAGCCAGGCTCCGAGAGCTGGGCGTTGGGCAGGCGGTAGTGGAAGGTCGGCCGCGCCTTGACCAGCCGGTTCTGCAGCAGCTCATGGGGAAAGTCGGGCGCGAGATGGGCGAACAGCGGCAACATGTCGAGCTCCCGGTTGCGGGTCGGGTTGTCCTCCAGGTAGTCGGCGATCAGCGTCTCGAGATCCGGGGCATAGTCCGGGTCGAGGATCTTGAGGGCATAGGCCCGGGGGAAGGGGTTGGCGTGGGGCAAGACCTCCCGGGTGATGTCCACGTGGATCTGCTCGCGCAGCCAGGCGGCGGTAAGCATGTAGGCGCGCAGGTAGGCCAGCAGGTTTTCGACCTCGAGGCTCGGTATCTCGGGGTTCAAGTGCAGGCCGAAGCCGTAGAGCAGGCTGGCGTCGCTGCCCTTGGCGCCGTGCCGGCGCAGCGCCTCGAACAGCGCATCCAGCTCGCCCAGCTCGTCCCAGGGCACCGGTGGACAGACGATCTCGGTGGGCACCAGGCCCGTCACCATGTCGCCGATCAGCTCGCGGGTGCGGGAGTGGAAGTCCCGGCGCATGCGCTCCCACTCGCTGTCGAGGGCGTCCTCGGCGGCCATCACCTCCTGGTCGGGGTGGGCGTACTGGGTGTCGAGCTCGATGCCGAACTCCCCCCAGCGGCCGCCGACGACCTTGAGCCGATGGGGGCTCAAGACCTCGATGTCACCGCCGAACAGCGACTGCACCACCTCGGCCGTGCGCTGCGGCGGCAGGCCGGCGAACTCGATCTCCACCCCGATGCGCCGCGTCTCGCCGTCGGCATTGCGGGGTTCGGGTGGCGGTTGCGGCGTCATGTCGGCATCCTGTAGGGCATGGTGTCGGCAGCCTAACATACTGCCTCATGAATCACGGACGCGACGCCCGTCGCGTTCCAACGCCAGTGGAGAGGGAATCTTGCCTGTAGCGCACCGGATGTACGTTGTCTTTCGCGGCCCGCTGGTCTGGCTGCTGCTGTCGGTGCTGCTGCTCCCGGCGGTGTCGTCGGCCCAGGGCCTGCCGCTCTCCGGCCTGGCCAACGGCGGCGAGAAGACGGAAAGCCACGACCCCGAGGCCTTCCAGGCCTCCCTCGACGAGGTGATCGCCACCCTGGAGAACGACGCGCAGCGCCAGGCGCTGCTCGACAACCTGCGCCAGCTCCAGCAGGCCAACGACGTGGCCGCCGACCAGGGCGGGCTGACCCGTCCCCAGGGGCTGCTCGGGGCGCTGGCGGAGACCATCACCGCGCTCGGCGAGCAGGCCGACTCCGGCCACTCGCCGGTCGACGAGTGGCGCCGCCAGCTTCGCCAGGGCTGGACCGACCTGGCCGACCTGGTGGTCAAGACCGGCAACGCCGAGCTGTTGCGCTTCGTCATCGAGTTCGCCGTGCTGCTGGCGATCTGGGCCGGGCTGCTGGTGATCCTGATCGCCCTGGGGCGCCAGCTGGCCCGGCGCCGCGGCTGGCCCCTGGACCTGCCCCGGGAGCCCCGCGGCGGGCTGCTGGTGATCCACTTCCTGCGCCGGATGCTGCCCTGGACGCTGGCCTTCCTGCTGGTGCTGGGCATCGCCCAGCTGGTGCCGCCGAGTGCCGGGCGCACCGCGACCCTGGTCACCGCCTACGTGGCGCTGTGCGGGCGCACCCTGTCGGTGGTGGTGGAGACGGTGATCTCGGTGTTCACCAGCGGCCACCGCTTCACGGCGGTGCAGATCCTGCAGCACCAGAGCCTGCGCACGCTGTTCGTCATCGGGGCGCTGGTCGCGCTGGGCGACGCCTTCAACTCGGCGCGGCTCTCGGGGATCATCGGCACCGACCTGGCCGCGCTGATGTCGATCCTCTCCAACATGCTGGCGGCGCTGATCAGCGCGCGCTTCATCGTCCGCTTCAAGCGCCCCATCCAGCACCTGATCCGCAACCGCCCCTACGCCCTGCGCCGCGACCGGGGCACCATCGGCGAGGTGATGCGGCTGGTCGGCGGCCTGTGGCACGTGCCGGCCATGCTGCTGGTGGGCGGCTCGCTGCTGGCCATCTTCATCACCGTGGGCGACGTGGGCACGGCGCTGGCGCGCTCGATCATCTCGGCCTCGTTGCTGGTGCTGACCCTGGTGGTGACCGGCCTGATCCGTCGCCACGGCCAGCGCCGTTCCAAGCAGCGCCGCCTGAGCGACTACCGCCGGCGCCTGGAGCGCTTCGGCTACGCGCTCGCCCACGTGCTGGCCTGGATCGCCTTCGCCGAGCTCTCGCTGCAGGTGTGGGGCGCCTCGCTGATCGGCATCGGTCAGCAGGGCGTGGCCAGCGTGCGCATCGGCCAGGCGCTGCTGGCGATCGGCTTCACCCTGCTGCTGGCCTGGCTGACCTGGATCTTCGCCGACACCGCCATCCAGCGCGCCCTGACCAGCCCCGCCCGGGCCCGCGGGCGTCGGGTCAACCTGGCCCGCGCCCAGACGATCACGCCGATGATCCGCAACATCATCTTCGCCACCATCGTGATCATCGCCGCCATCGTCGGCCTGGCCAATCTCGGCGTGAACGTCACGCCGCTGCTGGCCGGTGCCGGTGTGATCGGCCTGGCCATCGGCTTCGGCGCCCAGACCCTGGTGCAGGACCTGATCACCGGCATCTTCATCCTCATCGAGGATTCGCTGGCGGTGGACGACTTCGTCAAGATCAACGGCCACATGGGCACCGTCGAGGGGCTGACCCTGCGCACCGTGCGCCTGCGCGACCTGGACGGCATCGTGCACATCATCACCTTCAGCCGCATCGAGTCGATCCATAACATGTCGCGCCAGTTCGGCATCGCCCTGATGCGCATCCGCATCCCCTACGACATGAAGATCGACGACGCCACCACCCTGATCCAGGAGACGGCCCAGCAGCTGCGCCAGGACCCGATGATGCGCCACCACATCTGGTCGCCCCTTGAGATGCAGGGCATCGACAGCTTCCAGGACGGCTGCGCCATCCTGCGCATGCGCTTTCGCACCGCGCCGGAGATGCAGTGGGACGTGGCGCGCGCCTACAACCTGCTGCTCAAGCAGCGCATGGAGGCCCTGTCCGTCGATCTCGGCGTGCCGCGGCTCAGCGTCAGCATGGAGGGCCAGGGCGGCGGCCGCCTGGACGGCACCGGCGAGGGCGCCGAGCAGCGCGACGCCAGCGGTCGTCGACCCGGCGAGGCGGAGGTCGCCGATCCGGGCAGAGACACCAGTGCCCGGGGCGCCGCCCCGGATCCGGGGTAAGCGCTCGTGGCAACCCATCAGATCTCGGTGGAACGACGCGACAGCCTGCACCTGCGGATCTCCCGGGTGCTGCGCGAGGAGAGCTCGCACCGGCTCGACGTCTACCTCTTCGTGCCGGCCGAGCTCGGCCTCAACGCCCATGTGCTCTCGGAAGAGGCGTTCTACCATGGCTCGATCCACGTCAAGCGCACCTACTACAGTGACCGTCACCGCCTGCCGCTGGTGATGAGCCGCCTGGCGGGCAAGCGCCTCGATGCCGACCAGTACCGCCTGGGGCTGAGCCTCTACGCCTACCAGTACGTGGTGGCCCTGGAGCGCTCGACCCAGACGCTGCTCGATCAGGCGCGGCGAACGCGCAAGGTCGAGAAGCGTGTCGGCGACAAGGCCGAGGTGCCCGAGGAGGCCGCCCGGTCGAACGCCGCGGAGGAGGAGGTCGCCCAGGCCGGGCGGCTGCGCGACCAGCTCGAGGAGACCCTGGAGCTCGCCAGCGGCATCCTGCGCCGGCTGCGCCGCCAGGAGCCGAGCGACGAGAGCCTGCACCGCTACTACGCCAACATCGACAACTACCTCTCCTGGTTCACCGAGCAGCGGCTGCTGGCGCTGATCGCCCATCTGCCCCGGGGCAACGACTACCGCGAGATCCGCCAGCGCCTGCTGGGCATCTGCCTCGAGGAGGACGCACATCGCCGGACCCGGGAGTACAACTCCGAGCGGGTCACCCGCGACCCGACCCGGATGTCCAACAAGATGCGCCTGCTGCGTCGGCTGATCGAGTATCCCGTGACCCTCAAGCAGCGCAGCCAGGAGCTCGGCGGCGGGGAGGAGAAGGCGGTAAAGGGCCTGGCCACGGCGGTGGTGATGGTGTTCGTCACCCTGGGCCTCCTGGAGGCGCGCGCGGCGCTGGGCGACATCACCGCGCTATTCGTGCTGGCCCTGGCGGTGCTCTACGCCTTGCGCGAAGTGTTCAAGGACGACCTGCGCGTCACCCTGTGGCGCCTGCTGCGCCGGGGGCGACCCAAGTGGCGCCGGCAGTACCTGGATGCGAACAGCAATGCCGTACTGGGGCGCCAGCTCGAGTGGTTCGACTACCAGCGCTATTCGCGCCTCGACGAGGCGATCCGTCGGGTGCGCAAGCGCAACATGGCCCAGCGCGAGGAGGTGGTGATGCACTACCGATCCAGCTCGCGGATGTCGCCGACCCGTTTCCTCAGCGGCTACGACCGCACCCGCGAGATCCTGACCCTGGACCTCGCGCCCCTGGCGCGCCTGATGGACAAGGGCAGCCACCACGTCTATCGCCTCGAGGAGAAGGGGCAGGTGGTGCGCGAGCCGGTGGAGAAGCGCCACCTGATCAACCTGGTGATCCGCGAGGTGGAGGGCAGCGGCACGCCGCTGCTGCAGCGCTGGAAGATCGTCATGAGCCGCTCGAAGATCGTCGACGTGGAACTGGTGCACGAGGAGGGGCCCGAATCTGAGTAAGCGATATGGCTGGCGCCGTTCGGCAGGCTGGGCGGAATCACTCCGCCGATATCGCCGCTCGCCAGGAAGGTCCCTTGGTAGTTATGCAGGACAGGAGTTGGTGGCCGACGAACTGGGTACGGCACGTCATGTTCACTCGCGAGAGAAACTGCCAAGCGCTACTTTGTAGGACCGATAGATGTGGTTATCGATCAGCGCCTTGGCCGCTTTCACGTCACGCGCCAAGGCGAGCTCCACCAGTTCATCATGCTGTGCATCCAGTACCTGGCGCTCCTCAGGCGAGCTCGGCGCCAAGCGGCGATAGCGATCGAATTGATCATGCAGTTGCTCGATGAAGCGCAACAGCCATACGGAGCCACAAGGGGCTACCAGAGTGCGATGGAATCGAGTGTGCACCTGCTCCCATTCCTCCAGCTTGTCCGGCGATGCATCGGCCCGCTTGAGGCGGTGGGCCGCTGCCAATAGCTCGGACTCCCACTCGGCATCCCCATGCATGATGGCTCTCTCCAGCGCCATGCCTTCCAGCTCACGACGCATGTCGGTGATGTCGTCGAGCTCCTCTTGGTCAAGCCGCGGGACGCGAAAGCCGCGCTGGTCCTCCTGAAGGAGTAGGCCATAGGCTGCCAGCCGATTGAGTGCCTCACGAAGGGGGCTGAGGCCTATGTCGTACTGGTCCTTCAGGGCGCTGATGGCGAGCTTCTCGCCAGCGGCGAACCGCCCCTTCAGCAGATCCTGGCGCAGGGTGTCATAGATCCAGCTTGATGCCGTAACCCCTTCTTTTTTATCAATTCTTTTCATTTCTTCCTCCTGTTCTTCTTGCTGCAAGGGAGTAGGGCTTGACGCTTGATTGATCGTCATCCTATATTCTGACTCAAATAATCGATTTTATCTCCAAGAATATTTTATCGCCATGAGATCAACATTGATGTCCATCATCGAACTCCAGGGGGCTACATGAACCCTAGTGCTCCAGCGCCCATAGGGCGACTGTTCTGGGCTTTCACGCGCATCGGCCTGCTCGGCTTTGGCGGAGGCCCCGCCATGATTCCGCTTGTACGGCAAGAGGTGGTCAAGCGTCACGGATGGTTGGATGACGATGCTTTCGGTGATGTATTGGCGATTGCCAATACCCTGCCGGGCCCTATCGCCACCAAGATGCCCGGTTATATCGGCTATCAAGTGGCCGGCAAAACAGGTTGCGCGGTCGCCGTGGCGGCAGTAATCGTACCGATGATCATGGCCATGATTCTGTTGCTAGGTATCTTCAATCGCTATAGCGATGTCACCTGGATTCGTGGCATGGGACAAGCCGTTATTCCTGTAGTGATGATGATGATGGCGCAACTCACCCTTGATTTCTGGAAGAAATCCCGTCTTGACCTGGGTTGGGGAGTAAGCCTAGCCATGGTGATAATCTCTGGTTTTTTGATTTATTTCCTTGGCGTTCATCCCGGACTGGTGATTGGGGGCCTACTGGTTGGCGCACTCCTCACACCCGAGAAACCTCTTCAGGAGGTGCGTGAATGATGTACTGGCATATTTTCAAAGCCTTCTTCATCCCCAATATCATTGGTTACGGAGGTGGGCCGGCTATCATTCCTCTTATCGAAGCTGAAGTGGTTGGCAACTATGGCTGGATGACATCTCGGGAGTTTGCCGAGACCTTGGCGCTGGGAAATGCCCTTCCGAGCCCTATTGCAACCAAGATGGCTGGCCAAATTGGTTTCGAGGTTGCTGGCACTGGTGGTGCTCTGGTTGCCGTGCTTGCCACTGTGGTTCCATCTCTGCTGTTGATGTTGGCCGCTCTTGGTCTTCTCTACCGCTATCGTGACTCTCCGAAAATTACGCGTATGAGTCAGTGGGTTCGCCCAATCATCGCGATGATGATGGCATGGCTGACCTGGAGCTTCATGAGTGAAGGAGTCGAGAGTGCCGGTGTGTTTCATACGGTGTTGATTGGCTCATTAGCGGGTTTTGCCCTGCTTTATCTACGCACTCACCCTGCGTTCATCGTGATGGCAGCACTGGTCTACGGAGGTGTTTTTCTAGGCTGACTTTCAAATAATAATATTCCTTATCGGAATGCGTCTTAACGATGCTTTTAGGTTCAAGAAGATTAACTACAAAACGAAGCCATAGTAAGGAGGGGGTCTTTCATGCAGCATGATGTGCACTACTATCCAAGCCCATCGCGGCGCATGGCAACTTTTGGTCGACGAGGCATGGTGGCTACCTCTCAGCCCCTGGGAGCACAGGCCGGCCTAGACGTCCTCAAGAAAGGTGGCAACGCCGTGGATGCCGCCATCGCTACAGCGGCAGCGTTGACCGTCGTTGAACCCACTTCCAATGGAATCGGTGGTGATGCCTTTGCCATCGTCTGGATCAAGGAGGAGATGTATGGTCTCAATGCCAGCGGCCCTTCGCCGCAGGCTGCCACGATTGAGGCCGTTCGTGCTTTAGGGCACGAGACGATGCCCGAGCACGGAATGATTCCTGTCACCGTGCCAGGAGCTCCCGCTGCCTGGTCCGCACTCTCTGAGCGTTTCGGCCGATTGCCCTTTGCTGATCTGATGGCTCCGGCCATCGCGCTGGCGGAGGAGGGTTTTCCCATCTCACCTACCGTCAACCGGATGTGGGAAAACGCCGTTGATAGCTATCGTCGCTACGATGACGATGCCTTTTTGCCCTGGTTCGAGACCTTCGCCCCAAGCGGGCGAGCGCCGCGTCCTGGTGAGTTATGGATCGCTCCCGACCATGCGAAGACTTTACGTGCTATCGCCGACAGCCATGGCCAGGCCTTCTATGAGGGTGAACTGGCCGGTCGGATAGATGCCTTCTTTCGTGAACACGGAGGCTTGTTGCGCCAAGAGGA
>JAWWBV010000086.1:0-8158 GCA_033720795.1 Halomonas sp.
CTTCGAGATCTATCGCGGCGAGACCTTCAGCCTGGTCGGCGAGTCCGGCTGCGGGAAGTCGACCATCGCCAAGCTGGTCGTGGGGCTCAACGGCACCACCGAGGGCAGCATCGAGTTCGAGGGCCAGGACATCGCCCGCCAGAGCCGGCGGGACATGGACGCCGTGCGCCACCGGCTGCAGATGATCTTCCAGGACCCCTACGCCAGCCTCAATCCGCGCTGGCGGGTAGGCGACATCATCGCCGAGCCGATCCGTACCTTCGGCCTGCTCGACGACAAGGCCGCGATCACCCGGCGGGTCAGGGAGCTGCTCGAGGGGGTCGGCCTCAACGCCCAGGACAGCGAGAAGTACCCCCACGAGTTCTCGGGCGGCCAGCGCCAGCGCATCTCCATCGCCCGGGCGCTGGCCAGCAACCCCGAGTTCATCGTCTGCGACGAGCCGACCTCGGCGCTGGACGTCTCGGTACAGGCGCAGATCCTCAACCTGATGAAGGAGCTGCAGCAGCAGCACGACCTGACCTACCTGTTCATCAGCCACGACCTCTCGGTGGTCTACCACATCTCCGACCGGGTGGGCGTCATGTACCTGGGGCGGCTCGTCGAGGTCGGCGAGAAGCACGAGCTGTTCCGCCGGCCCCAGCACCCCTACACGCGCATGCTGCTCGACTCCATTCCCGACCTGGAGATGACCGGCCGGGCGCGCACGCCGGTAGGCGGCGAGGTGCCGAGCCCCCTGGATCCCCCCAGCGGCTGCGCCTTCCATCCGCGCTGCCCGCACGCCACGGCGCGCTGCCAGCAGGAGGTGCCCCAGCCGATCCACAACGTCGAGCGCGGCTTCGTCGCCTGCCATGCGGTCGAGGAAGGGCGACTCATCGCCACCGACTGAGCCCTGCTCGAGAGACTCCGGAAAGGAAGAGACCATGGACTTCGATTTCAGCGAACTGACCAAGCAGGAGCGTTACAAGCTGCTGGTCAGCTTCATCGTGCCGCGCCCCATCGCCCTGGTCACCACCGTCGATGCCGACGGGGTGTCCAACGCCGGGCCGATGAGCTTCTTCAACGTGTTCGGCGACGAACCGCCGATCCTGATCCTGGGCATCCAGCACCGCCCGGACGGGCGCTTCAAGGACACCACCCGCAACATCCACGACAGCGGCGAGTTCGTGGTGAACCTGGTCAATGAACGGATCGCGCCACACATGATCACCACCTCCCTGGACTTCGCCCCCGAGGAGGACGAGGCCTCGGCCGCGGGGCTGACCCTGGTGCCCAGCCGCCACCTGAGCGCCGGGCGCATCCTCGAGGCGCCGGTGTCCCTGGAGTGTCGCAAGACCGAGTCCCTGGAGTACCCCAACCGCTCGGTGATCGTCGGCGAGGTACTGCACATGCACGTGCAGGACGCCTACATCGACCCGGCCACGCTGCGGGTCCGCCCCGAGGCCTACCATCCCCTGGCGCGCCTGCACGCCGACGCCTACCTCTACGCCGAGACGCAGTTCGAGCTGCCCCGGCCGAGCCTCGAGCAGTGGCGCGCCTCTCAGGAGGCCGTCGCCGAGCACGGCGCCGCCGCGGCGTGCGTCACCCCCCTCATGAGCCATGGGATCGGCTCGACCATCGACTGACAAGGAGGCGTTCATGTCGACCCCCCTGCTGCTGCGCAACATCCGCCCCCTCGAGGGCGAGACCCAGGACGTGCTGATCCGCGACGGCCACATCAGCCGCGTCGGCCCCGCCCTCGAGGCGCCCGAGGCGCGCGTCGTCGACGGCCGGGGCGGCATCCTGCTCCCCGGCCTGGTGGATGCCCACACCCACCTCGACAAGACCCACTGGGGCCAGCCGTGGCACCGCCACAGCGCCGGCCCCACCATCGCCGAGCGCATCGCCAACGAACGCGAGGTCAGGCACCGGCTCGGCTACTCGCCGGCCGAGCAGTCGGCCAACCAGGTGCGCCAGGCCATCAGGATGGGCACCACCCATATCCGCACCCATGTCGACATCGATACCGACGTCGGCCTGGCCCACCTCGAGGGCGTGCTGGCGACCCGCGAGCGCTTCCGCGACGCCCTGACCATGGAGATCGTCGCCTTTCCCCAGAGCGGCCTGCTGGTGCGCCCCGGCACCCAGGAGCTGATGGCCGAGGCGCTGCGCGTCGGCGCCGACCTGGTGGGCGGCATCGACCCCTCGAGCATGGACCGGGACCCCGTCGGCCACCTCGACCGCATCTTCGCCATCGCCGACCAGCAGGGCCGCGGGGTGGACATCCACCTGCACGAGCCCGGCATGCTGGGCGCCTTCGCCCTGGAGCTGATCGCCGAGCGCACCCGGG
Source organism: Halomonas sp. (assembly GCA_033720795.1). Taxonomy (GTDB): domain Bacteria; phylum Pseudomonadota; class Gammaproteobacteria; order Pseudomonadales; family Halomonadaceae; genus Halomonas. The sequence goes on from JAWWBV010000086.1 coordinate 2,327, forward strand.
CGCTGGGGATGCAGGGGCGGGTCACGGTGAGCCACGCCTTCTGCCTGGGCATGGTCGACGACGCCTACCTCGAGCAGCTGACGGGACTGCTGCTCGACAACCGCATCGCCATCATGACCCACGGCCCGGGCCACATCGAGTTCCCGCCCGTGCGCCGCCTGCTCGACGCCGGCGTCACCCTCTGCTGCGGCTCCGACGGCATCCGCGACTCCTGGGGGCCCTACGGCAACGCCGACATGCTCGAGCGCGCCATGCTGGTGGGCTTTCGCAGCGGCTTCCGGCGCGACGAGGATCTCGAGGACACCCTCGGCATCGTCACCCACGGCGGCGCGACGGTCATGGAGGCCGAGGCCTACGGGGTGGCGCCGGGCTGCCGGGCCGACCTCGTCGTGGTGGAAGGCGAGACCCGCGTCGAGGCGATGATGAACCGCGCGCCGCGCATCGCCGTGATCAAGAACGGCCGCCTGGTGGCCGCCGACGGCGACTGCCTGATCTGAGACCGACCGATCCCACACAGGAGGCCTCGATGACGAGGACACTGATCACCGGCCGCTACGTCGTCGGCTACGACGGCCAGGGCCATGTCATCCTCCCCGACGGGGAGGTCGTCTATGAGGGCGACACCATCATCCACGTCGGCTACGGCTACGAGGGGCCGGTGGACGAGCGCATCGACGCCGGCAACGCCGTGGTCGGCCCCGGCTTCATCGACCTGGACGCCCTGGCGGACCTCGATTCCACGGTGCTCGGCTTCGACAACGCCCCGGGCTGGCGCCACGGCCGGGTCTGGGCCAGCACCTACGTCGAACGCGGCCCCCGCGAGGCCTACACCGCCGAGGAGGAGGACGCCAAGAAGGAGTACGCCTTCGCCCAGCTGCTGCTCAACGGCGTGACCACGGCGCTGCCCATCACCTCGCTGCTCTACCGGGAGTGGGACGAGACCTACACCGAGTTCGCCCGCGCCGCGGCGATCGGCGCCGAGCTCGGCATCCGCCTCTACCTGGGGCCGGCCTACCGCACCGGGGCTTCGGTGGTGCACCCCGACGGGCGCTTCGACATCCACTGGGACGAGGCGCGGGGCAGGCGGGGGCTGGAGGCCGCCATCGCCTTCGTCAAGGACTACGAGGGCTACGCCGACGGCCTGGTACGCGGCATGCTCGCCCCCGATCGCATCGAGTGCTGCACCCGGGAACTGCTGGAACGCACGGCCGAGGCGGCCCGCTCGCTGGACTGCCCGGTGCGCCTGCACTGCTGCCAGTCGCCGCTGGAGGTCGAGACAATGCAGGAGCGCTTCGGCCGCTCCTCCCTCGCCGTGCTGAACGAGATCGGCTTCCTGGACCGCCGCGCCCTGCTGCCCCACGGCATCCGCCTCGGCGGCCACCGGCCGACGCCGGCGAGCGTCGAGGGCGACCTCGACATCCTGGCGGCGTCGCAGGCCACCCTGGTGCAGTGCCCGCTGGTGAGCGCGCGCATGGGGCACTTCATGGATTCGTTCACCAGGATGCAGCGCCGCGGCATCAACGTCGGCCTGGGCACGGACACCTTCCCTCCCGACGTCATCACCAACCTGCACACCGGCATCATGGCGACCCGGCTCGTGGAGGGCGACGAGTCGGCCTGCTCGGCGGCGGACTACTACACGGCCGCCACCCTGGCCGGGGCGAAGGCGCTGAACCGCCCCGACCTCGGCCGGCTCGCGCCGGGCGCCAGGGCCGACATCACGGTCTTCGACCTCGGCGGCTTCCACCTCGGCCAGCTCATCGACCCCATCCAGACCATGGTCATGAGCGGCTCCGGGCGGGACTTCAGCCGGGTCATCGTCAACGGCCGCACGGTCATGCAGGATCGCCGGATCCCCGGCCTCGACCTCGACCGCCTGGCCGACCAGGCCCAGCGCCAGTTCGATCGCCTGCGCGCCTCCTACCCGGAGCGCACCCACCGCCACCCGCCGGAGCACGAGATCTTCCCCGGCGCCTTCCCGGTGCGCCGCACCTCCCTGTAGCGCCGATAGTGGCGCCTCGAGCGCCCCCAAACGCGACGCGCCCCGTGCCGATGGCACGGGGCGCGTCGTCGTTCGCACGGCGGGACGGCGCTAGCCGGAGAAGATCTCGAACAGGTCCGGCGCCTCCTCCTCCTCGACGTGGATCGACAGCGAGGCCTCGATGGCCTTCAGGTGGCGGCCCATGAAGGCCTCGGCGCGCTCGCCGTTGCCGGCCTCCAGGTAGCCGATCAGGTCGTCGTGGTCGTGGGACTCGCAGCCCAGGTGGCCGGCGTTGCCGTAGACCGCGAGGATCAGCGAGGAGCGCGAGCAGAGCCGCTCGACGAAGTCGGCCAGGGTGGCGTTGCCCGAGATGCTCGCCAGGCGCGTGTGGAAGTCCGCCGAGAGGCGGATCGCCGTGCTCTGCTCGCCGGCCTTCAGGGCCTGGCGCTCGCGCCTGGCCATGTCGCGCAGCGCGGCGAGGTCGTCGGCGGTGATGCGCCGGGCGATCTCGGGCATCAGGCCGCACTCGACCATCAGCCGCGCATCGAAGACGTCCTTGGCCTCGTCGGCGGTGGGCCGGGTCACGCTGGCCCCGCGGCGCGGCGTCAGGGTCACCAGCTGCTCCAGGGCCAGGCGCTGCAGGATCTTGCGGATCCCGGTGCGGCTGACGCCGAACACCTCGGCCAGGGCATCCTCGCGCAGGCGCGCCCCGGGCTTGAGGCGATGCTCGATGATCGCATCGCTGATCGACTGGTAGATCGCCTCGTGACGCTTGGGGCCGTCGCCGTTCTTGCCGGGGCGACTGCCGCCGTCGACGGGCTTGTCCCCGGCAACGAACTGACGCTGGTTCATGGACGCTACGCCTCCGTGGAAAAAACCGTTATGCGAATCATTGTATACGCTTTCCGGCGCCCAACACGACAGCCGCCCGCCAAAAAGGCGGGCGGCTGGCAACGACGCTATCGCGCCCTCAGCTCAGGGGGTCCAGGCCGCCACCGCGGCGCGCTCCTCGTCGGTCATCTCGGTGATGTTGCCCAGCGGCATGTAGCCGCTCGCCACCACCTGCTGGACCTGATCGATCTGGCGCAGCAGCTGGTCCTCGGTCTCGAGGATCACCCCGGCCGGGGCCGCCGCGAAGCCGGCGTGCTCGGGCGCCTGGGCGTGGCAGCTCACGCAGCGCTGCTCGATGATGGCGTGCACCTCGGAAAGCGAGCCCGAGGCGGCGACCGTCGCCGGCGCCTCATCGCTTACCGAAGGCGACACCGGGGCGGCGGTGGCCACGCCGTCGTTGCCGCTCGGCGCGCCGACCCAGATCGCCACCAGGATCAGCGCCACGCCCGCCGCCGGGTAGGCCGGCTGGATGGAGCCCGCGTGCATCAGCACGAAGAACTGGCGGATCAGCGCGCCGGCGAAGATGAACAGCGCCATGATCACCCAGGCGAGCTCATGGGTGTAGGTGAAGGAGTAGTGGTTGCTGAGCATCAGCAGCACCACCGGCAGCGTGAAGTAGGTGTTGTGCACCGAACGCTGCTTGCCGCGCTTGCCGTCGATCGGGTTCGGCGTCTCGCCGGCCTTCATCGCCTTCACCATGCGGCGCTGGCCGGGGATGATCCAGAAGAAGACGTTGGCCGACATGGCCGTCGCCATCACCGCGCCGGTGAGCAGGAAGGCGGCGCGGCCGGCGAAGATCTGGGTGCTCAGGTAGGCGACCACCACCATCATCACCGCCACGGCCAGGCTCAGCACGCCGTCGCGCTCCATGTTGGGGCTGATGCGCTTGCACAGCTCGTTGTAGACCACCCAGCCCGACAGCAGGAAGAGCAGGGCCACGGCGTTGGCCTGCCAGCCGGTCAGCTCGGCGGCCCAGGTCCAGTCGCTGCCCGGGTTGACCAGGTAGAAGCCGGGGTTGGTCATGTAGAGCAGCACGAACAGGCCGAAGCCGGAGAGCCAGGTGGTGTAGGCCTTCCAGAACGACCAGTGCAGGTCCGCGGGCAGTTTCTCCGGGGCGCTGGCGTACTTCTGGTTATGGTAGAAGCCGCCACCGTGCACGGCCCACATCTCGCCGAACACGCCCTTCTTCTTGTCCTCGTCGGCCTTGGGCGGCCGCAGGCCGTTGTCCAGCATCACGAAGTAGATGGACTCGCCGATCCAGGCCACGGCGGCGATCACGTGCAACCACCGCAGCAGGAGGTTGGCAAAGTCCAGGAGATACGCTTGCATGAGTCAGCTCTCGTCTTGTGTTGTTCGTCATCGCCCGGGCAAGGGGGAGACCCGGGCCAGCGGCGCCGAGTGGCTCAGCTGCCGCGATAGGTGGAGTAGCTGTAGGGCGAGACCAGCAGGGGGACGTGATAGTGCTGGGAGGCGTCGGCGACGCCGAAGCGCAGCGGGATCACGTCGAGGAAGCGTGGGGTGTCACCGGCCAGGCCCTGGCGATCGAGGTACTCGCCGGCATGGAAGACCAGCTCGTACTCGCCCGCGGTGAAGGCCTCGCCCTCGAGGATCGGCGCGTCGCAGCGGCCGTCATCGTTGGTCACGACCTCGCCGATCCGGCGACGGCTCTCGCCCTCGAGGCGGTAGACCTCGATGCGAATGCCCTGCCCCGGGCGGCCCTGTGCCGTGTCCAGCACGTGTGTGGTCAAGCGTCCCATGAGTCTCTCCTCTACGCGGAAGCCGGCTCCCGTGGCGCGGGCGGCCGGCGAGCAAGTGTATGGCGACCCCCGGGCGACCTCCCGGATGTCGATACACACATTTTTAGCTCGAAAGGGAGTACATTTCAAAGCATTTTTTGTATACAGTCGAAGTCTGTCCTGAGAGACACGCAACACCACCCGCAATGGAGGTCACGGCATGAGCGACAACACCCTTTCCCCTCGCCCCAGCGAGCTCGACCAGGCGCGCTTCGTCGAGCAGTACGGCGAGATCTACGAGCACTCCCCCTGGGTGGCCGAACTGGCCTGGCAGCAGGGCCTGGGCCGCGAACAGGACACCCCCGAGGGCCTGGCCGAGGCCATGGGTCGGGTGCTTTCTGGCGCCAGCCCCGAGCGCCAGCTCGGGGTGATCCGCGCCCACCCGGACCTGGCCGGCAAGGCGGCCATCGCCGGGGAGCTGACCGACGATTCCACCCGCGAGCAGGCCGGCGCGGGCCTGGACCAGTGCACCCCCGAGGAGATGGCGCGGTTCGAGCGCCTCAACGCCGCCTACAAGGAGAGGTTCGGCTTCCCCTTCGTGATGGCCGTCAAGGGCAACGACCGCCACGACATCCTGGCCGCCTTCGAGACGCGCCTGGAGAACGACCCGGCCGAGGAGCGCCGCACCGCGGTCGAGCAGATCAACCGCATCGCCCGCTTCCGCCTCGAGGCCCGCCTGGGCTGAGCCCCGACGGCAGCCCCTCCCGGGGCCGCCGATCGCGCCTGGCACCACGAGCCGCCGGCCTGCCGGCGGCTCGTTTTTTCATGTCCGGCCGCGCGTCGCCGCGCTATCGCCCTGTTCATTGCCCTCTCCCGACACGCGGGCGCGGGCGCCCGGCCAAGGATCGGCCGAGGGCCCGCGACTTACTCGCGATGAGTCGCGTGTCGCGTCGTTACTTCGTGGTGCCGGGGGTGGTCGCCGCCGAGCGGCCGTTGCCGCCATCGACGGCCTCACCCGCCGCCGCCGCGGCCGCCTCGGCATCCGCCTTGGCGATCTCCTCACGCTCCCGCGCCTCGTCGGTGAGCGACTTCTTCGGCAGCACGATGTTGAGCACGAAGGCGGTGATCGCCGCCACCACGATGGGCGCGCCGCCGATCACGTTCTGCAGCATCGCCGGGAACTGCTCGATGGCCGACGGCACCGAGGAGATGCCCAGGCTCAGC
>JAWWBV010000087.1:0-8023 GCA_033720795.1 Halomonas sp.
ACCGTGCTGACCCTGGACCCGGACATCGGCGACCTGACCTCGGGGCAGGTGCTGGTGGAGGACGACCGTATCCTGGCCGTGGGACACGACCTCTCCGACGAGGATGCCGAGGTCGTCGACTGTCGCGGCGGCATCCTGATCCCCGGGCTGGTCAACGCCCACATGCATACCTGGCAGACGGCCCTGCGCGGGGTGGCGGCCAACTGGACGCTGCTCGAGTACTTCGGCCACGTGCACCGGGGCCTGGCGACGCTGTTCACCCCCGAGGACATCCATGTCGCGACCCGCCTGGGCGCGCTGAACCAGCTCAACTGCGGTGCCACCACCCTGGGCGACTGGTGTCATAACAATCCCACGCCGGCGCACACCGATGCCGCCGTGAAGGGACTCCAGGAGTCGGGCATTCGCGCCGTCTTCTTCCACGGCTCTCCCAAGCCGGATCCCAAGCCGGGCCAGCCCCATTTCAGCGAGGTTCCCCATCCCCGCGGCGAGGTGGAGCGGCTACTGGCCGGCCCGCTCAAGGATCCCGACGGCCGCGTGACCCTCGGGCTCGCCATCCTGGGCCCGCACTACTCGACCCTCGAGGTCTCGCTGCATGACTTCGAGCTCGCCAAGGAGTTCGGCCTGGTGGCCTCCATGCACCAGGGCGGCGGCCAGGCCGTGAGCCCCGGCGGGTGGGACGTCATCGAGGAGAAGGGGCTGCTGGGGCCGGACATCAACATCGTGCACGGCCAGAGCCTGGATGACGGCCAGCTGTCGCGCTTCTGTGCGCAGGGCGTGACCTTCTCCATCGCTCCCGAGAACGAGATGACCCAGGGGCACGGCTTCCCGATCACCGGCCATGTTCGCCGTCATGGCGGCGTCGTGTCGCTGGGCGTGGATCTCGAGTCGGTGATCTCGGGCGACATGTTCGCCGTGGCGCGCGTGGCCCTGGGCATGCAGCGCTCGCTGGACAACGACGCCTCGCGCCGTGAGCAGGGCACCATCCCTTCCACCTCGACCATTCGCACCCGCGAGGCGCTGGAGTGGATCACCCTCCACGGTGCTCGCGCCCTCGGGCTCGAGGACCGCATCGGCAGCCTCACGCCCGGCAAGCAGGCCGACATCGTGCTGCTGGACAGCAACCTGCTGAACATGCAGCCGGTCAGCGACCCGGTCTCGAGCGTCGTCATGCAGGCGAGTCTCGCCAATGTCGACAGCGTCATGGTGGCGGGGGAGTTTCACAAGCGACACGGCCGGCTGCTGGCCGATGTCGCCGATGGTCTGCGTGAACTCGAGGCGTCCGGTCATCGCATCTACGCCGAGCTGCAGACACGGCAACAACACGAGGAGACAGCCCGATGACAACCACACGCAAGGTGGCCTGGGTGGGCCTGGGCAAGCTCGGCCTGCCGATGGCGGCCCGCATCGCCGCGGCGGGACATGACGTGCAGGGCTTCGACCTCAGCGCGGAGCGCCTGGCCCTGGCGGAGGAGGCCGGCATCGTCGCGCATCAGGACCTCGCCAGCGCGGTCGACGGCTGTTCCCTGGTGCTGGTCTCGATCCCCGATGACCGGGCCCTGCTGGGTCTCTGCCTGGAGGCCGGGGATCTGATCGGACACATGGCGCCCGGGACCACGCTGATCGAGACCAGCACCGTGAGCATCGAGGCCTCCGCGCGGGTGGCCCGTGCCGCCGAGTCGCGGGGCATCGCCTATCTGCGCAGTCCGGTGTCGGGCAACCCGGTGGCCGCCGAGGCCGGCACCCTCTCGGCCATGGTCTCCGGTCCTCGCGAGGCGCTGGATGCTGCCGTTCCGGTCATGCAGAGCTTCACCAAGGCCCAGTACTGGCTGGGCGACGAGGAGCAGGGTCGCTATGCCAAGCTGGCGATCAACCTGATGATCGCGGTCAGCGCCGGGATGCTGGGCGAGTCCCTGACCCTGGCCCGCAAGGGCAATATCGGCTGGGACGACATGCTCGAGCTGGTCGCCGACAGCGCGGTGGGTTCGCCGATGGTCCAGTACAAGGTGCCGCCCCTGCGCGAGCGGGACTTCACCTCGACGTTCTCCGCCGCCCAGATGGCCAAGGATCTCGACCTGATCCTCGGCTGTGCCCATGGCGCCGGCGTACCGGTGCCCCTCGCCGCCCAGATGCGCGAGGCCTACACCTCCCTGATCGGCACGGGGCACGGTGAGGACGACTATATCGCCACGGTCCATCACACCGAGCGCCTCGCGGGGCTTTCGGCCATCGAGCCCACGAGGGGGTAATGCCATGCGCAACCTGAATGCCGACAACATCACCGACGCCGTGATCGAGGAGTTCTCCGGGTGTCAGGACGAGCGACTGAAGACGATCCTGAACAGCCTGGTGACCCACCTGCACGCCTTCCTGCGCGAGGTGGAACCCACCGAGCAGGAGTGGACCCAGGCCATCGACTTCCTGACGCGGACCGGGCAGATGTGCGACGACCAGCGCCAGGAGTTCATCCTGCTCTCTGATACCCTGGGCGTGACCATGCTGGTTGATGCCATCAACCACCAGACCTCGGACCCCATGGTGTCGGAGAGCACGGTGCTGGGGCCCTTCTACGTCGCCGACCCACCCGAGGCCGCCCAGGGGGAGTCCATCGACTGGAACGTCGAGGGCGAGCCGCTGTACGTGGAGGGCCGGGTCCACGACGAGCGCGGTGAGCCGCTGGCCAATGTCGTCGTCGACGTCTGGCAGTCGGACAGCGAGGGCTTCTACGACGTCCAGAAGGAGCTCGACAGCGCCTCGTTGCGGGCCCGGTTCACCACCGACGATCAGGGCCGCTATGCCTTCTGGACCGTGACACCGGCGCCCTATCCGATTCCCACCGACGGCCCCGTCGGCAAGATGCTCGAGGTGACCGGACGCCACCCCTATCGGCCGGCCCACGTGCATTTCATGCTGATGGCCGACGGGTGTGAAACCCTCGTGACCCAGGTGTTTGCCGAGGATGATCCCTATCTGGATTCCGACGCCGTCTTCGGCGTCAAGGACTCCCTGGTCAGGGACTATCGCCTGATGTCACCGGGAGAGGCACCGGATGGCCGCGCCATGTCATCGCCCTATCGCTACCTGAAGTACGACTTCGGCTTGAAGGCAAGCTGAGAGTCTTTGTGAAGTAACCCATTGTTAAAAAGAGGTATGCCGTATGAACGCCATCGACCAGAACGCCATCGAGACCCTGTTCACCGCTGCCCGGACGCATAACGTCTGGCTGGACAAGGACGTGAGCGAGGACAAGCTGCGCGAGCTCTATCAGGTGATGCACTTCGGCCCGACGTCCATGAACTGCCAGCCGCTGCGCGTGCTGTTCCTGAGGAGCCAGGAGGCCAAGGAGCGGCTGAAGCCCGCCCTGCTGCCCGGCAACCAGGAGAAGACCATGAAGGCGCCGGTGGTGGCCCTGCTCGGTTACGACACGAAGTTCTACGAGCATCTGCCGCGCATGTTCTCCCACAACAAGGACGCCAAGTCGCTGTTCGAGGGCAAGACCGACTTCATCAACACCACCGCCTTTCGCAACAGCTCCATCCAGGGCGGGTACTTCATCCTGGCCGCCCGCGCGCTGGGGCTGAGTGCCGGGCCGATGTCCGGCTTCAACAACGCGGCCGTCGATGAGGAGTTCTTCCCCGATGGCCAGGTGAAGAGCAACTTCCTGTGCAACCTGGGCTACGGCGATGAATCGGCGCTCTTCCCGCGCCAGGATCGCTTCGAGTTCGATGAGGTCTGCCAGGTCCTCTGACGGGGCCGACGGGGTGTCACCTCGGTGAGCCCAGCTGGCCTCCGGGCAGGGCAAGCCCCCGTTGATCCGGGCCGTGTTTTCACGGCCCTTTTTGATTCCCCATCCGACACGCGTGAGGCGTCGTATGCTGTATGACTGGCAGTTCATTGTCCTGATGATCGTGGCGGTGCTGATCACCGGCATCTCGAAGTCGGGATTCGCCGGAGGCGTCGGGGTGGTGGCCGTCCCGCTGATCTCGCTGAAGGCGAGTCCGACCTTCGCCGTGGCCGTCATGCTGCCGCTGCTGATCGTCATGGATGTCTTCAGCCTCCGGGCCTGGTGGCGACATCGCGTCGGCGCGCTGCTGTGGTTGATGTTTCCCCCGGCGGTGCTGGGTGTCGCCGTCGGCTACCTGACCTACGGGCTCTTCGATGATGACCTGCTCAAGGTGCTGCTGGGCATCTTCTCGATCCTGTTCGGGCTGTGGGGGCTGCTCAAGCCCTTCCGCGGTCGCGTGATGCCTACGTGGATCGGTGGGCTCTGCGGGGGCATCGCCGGTTTCACCAGCTTCATCGCCCATGCCGGTGGCCCGCCGCTCAACTTCTACCTGCTGCAGTGCCGGCTCTCCAAGGAAGAGTTCCTGGGCACCGCCGTGGTCTTCCTGGCCGCCACCAACCTGGTCAAGCTGGTGCCCTACGGGCTGCTCGGCCTGCTCAGCGTCGAGAACCTGACGGTGGCCCTGCTGATGATCCCCGTCGCCTGGCTCGGGGTACGCCTGGGGCTCGTCATCCAGAAGCGCCTGAGTGGGGAGCTGTTCTTCCGGATCATTCTCACCCTGTTGATGCTGCTGGGCATCCGGCTGATTGTCGACGGAGCCGGATGACGCGAGAATTGCCGGCAGCAGGGGCGAGGGGTACTTTGGATATAGCGCCCCCTGTTCCTCGCGAGGTGAGAATGATCGACGAGCCGTGCATGCGGAACCCGGAGGGCCCCTACGACACCCTGCCCCAGACCCCCATGTCGAAGCTCTCGAACACGGAGCTGGCGAGGTTCATCGACTTCGTCGAGCAGTTCGAGGAGGAGACCGAGCAGGCGCTTTCCTTGACCCAAGGGTATCGGGAGATGCGCATGATGATCCATATCATGCGCAACCACCTGGCGGGACGACTCACGACGCCGACCTCGCTGGCCGATGCCTCCGGCCTCTCGTATGGCACGGCCAAGCGGGGCATCGAGAGCCTCCTCAAGCGAGGACTGCTCCTGTCGCGTCCCAGGACCAAGTCGGGCAAGACGGTGTCCCTGCATCCCTCCGCGGCGCTGATCGACGAGTGGGAAGCCTATGCCGTCCGTATCAGGTCCTTGATGGCCGGAAGCTTCGGTTCGGCGTCGGATGCCGACCGCGATGGCCGGCGCGTCTCGGGACGTGACGACGAGCCCTCCGCCGTCATACCGCCGCCCACCGTGCTTTCCCAGCGCCTCGAGCTGAGAGGGGGGCTGCGGGTGCTGGTCCATGCCGACCCGACCTTCATGGCCATGCACAACCTCAAGCGGCAGCTGGAGGCGGTCTTCGGGGTGGAGATCAAGAACAAGGCGAAGTCCATCGACGGGCTGCGAGACGAGATCCTCTCCAACGCGCGCCTGCCCAACTCCCGGTACGATGTCATCGCCTGCGACCTCCCCTGGTTCGGGGAGCTGGCATCCCAGGACATGCTGATGCCGCTGGACCACCTGTTGGCGCGGGACGGCCATGACCTGTCCGATTTCCACCCCATGGCGATCCAGAGCTCCCAGTATGCCGGCAAGCAGTATGGCATTCCGGTCCAGACGACGCCGGAGCTGCTGTGTTACCGAAAGGATATCCTCGAGGAGGCACGGCTCGATCCCCCGACGACCACCGAGGAGCTGATCCGGATCGCCAGGCGCCTGCATGATCCCGGCAAGGGGCGCTATGGCATCGCCTGGAACGCGGCCCGAGGAACGCCGCTGGGCCACACCTTCGCCTTCCTGATGGCGAAGTTCGGCCAGCCGATCATCAACCTGAGGCGCACCCGGAACGGCTATGACTTCCAGCACGTCTCGGGCGAGGAGTATCGGCCGATGTTCCAGTCGGATGCGGCCTTCCGTGCCTGTGAATACATGCTGGATATCCTGAAGTACTCTCCGCCGAATATCCTCGAGATGGCCTGGTATGAGCGTGCCAAGTCCTATGCGTCGGGCGAGTCCTGCATGGCGTACAACTACACGCTATTGGCCCCCCTCTTCGAGCTCAACAGGAAGTCTCCCGCCTGGGGGAATACCGGCTATCTTTCCCATCCGGTGGGGAACCATGGCGCCCCGATCACGCCGATCGGCGGCTATGCGTTGGCCATACCTTCCAACCTCTCCGAAGAGCGCATGGAAGCCGCGTGGAGCGCTATGAAATCCTTGACCTCTGCCAGCCTGTCGAAGCTGTATATCATGAACGGTAGCCTGGTCACCCCGCGCTACAGTGTGAGTCGCGATCCCGAGGTGACGTCGCTGTCACCGCTCATCGGCGTGGTGGATGAGATGGCCAGGAGGGACATCCTCCAGGCCTGGCCGCGTCCCCCGGTGCCGGGAATAACGGATCTGATCGGCATTGCCGGGCACGAGATATTCGAGGTGCTGGACGGGCGGCGCTCCATCAAGAAGGCCCTGTCCATGGCGCAGGACAGGGCCGATCGGGTGATGCGTGACAAGGGCTGTTACTGAGGCCGCCTACCCGTTGGCCGGTGGCCTCACTGCATGATCATGCCGCCATCGATCATCAGTAGCTGGCCAGTCATGTAGTCCGACTCCGGACTCGCCAGGAACCTGGCCGTACCGACGACATCTTCCGGGTAGGAGTAGCGTTTCATCAGGATCATCTTCTCTGCAAGCTCGTCCATGGACTGCCCCTGCTTGTCGAACTTGCCGATGCTGACCAGGTCCTTGTCCAGCTGCTCCCACAGCTCGGTGCGAACGACGCCTGGGCCGTAGCCATTGACGGTGATGTTGTGATCGACCAGCGCCTTGGCGCCGCCGTTGATCATGGCCAGGACGGCATGTTTGCTGCAGGAGTAGGGCACGACATCGTCGAAGGCCTGGCGCGAGAGAATGGAGCCGACATTGATGATCTTGTAGGGACCGTTTTCCTTGCCCTGCGCGATCATCTGTCTTGCGGCTTCCTGCATGCCGATCAGGCAACCCAGCGCATTGACGTCCATGATCTGGTGCCAGTTTTCTTCCGTGATGTCCATGAACATCAGCGGCTTGTTGATGCCGGCATTGTTGACCATGACGTTGAGGCTGCCGAAGGCCTCGACGGTGGCATCGACGGCCGCCCTCATCTGCTCACGCTCGGTCACGTTGAGCTTCACGGCGATCGCTTTCCCGCCCTTTTCCTTGATGCGTGCCACCACCTCTTCGCATCCGTCCAGGTTGAGGTCGGCCACGCAGACATTGGCCCCCAGTTCCGCATAGTGTTCGGCCACGGCGGCCCCCATGCCACGTGCGGCCCCAGTGATCAGGCAATTCTTTCCTTCAAGTCGAGTCTTGTCCATGGTGTCACCTCGGGAATCTTGTTGTGGGTCTTTCGTTACCGGTGCTGACCCGGTTGCCCCTCTTTCCGGCGAATGCGGCCAGCGTCGACAAGGAGTGCTCTAACGCGAGCTTTGGCGTTTGCGGTGCGCGGTGTTTCCTTGCTGACGGGTATTCTCTGCAGGCCAGACTGGCAATGACAGTTGTCGTCGTGGCCAATCTGACCAGATTGGATTTTTCGGGGGGGCACCACGGGATTGTCTGCCGACACGCGGGGCAGAGCGCCACGGCCTGGTCGCCAGCGGGAGGAAACGAGCGGTGGCAAGGGGCACGCGATCGGGAGGAGGCGCCAGGCATCATTCAGAGCTTGACGGATGCTGGCTCATGAGAGAGGAAGCCGCTCGATGACGGCCGTCAGGCCGGTCGCGCCCGGCAGCGCGGCCTCGCGCTCAGCCGGCGTAGGCGTGGATCTGTCGGGCCTTCTCCTGCAGCAGCGGCAGGTACTGGCGGATCAGGGTGTCGTAGTCGATGCGGGCCGCATTGGTGCTGATGTTGATCGCACCCAGCAGTCGACCATCGGCATCGAAGGTCGGCACGGCGATCGAGCGTAACCCGGAATCGAGCTCCTGGTCGGCGATGGCGTAGCCCTGTTGGCGCACCTCGAGGATACAGCGCTTGAGCTCGGCCTTGTCGGTGATGGTCTTGTCGGTATGTGGCTCGAGGACCACCCGCGCCAGGAAGGCGTCGAGCTCGGCCTCG
>JAWWBV010000088.1:0-8020 GCA_033720795.1 Halomonas sp.
CCAATCGGCGCGAGGCCGATGCGCTGCTCGCCGAGCACGTCGACGAGCCCGCGGTGCGCCTCTTCCTCGCCACCAACCTCGAGCGCGACGAGGCGGGCATCCTGCGGCCGCGCATCGGCCTCGACGAGATCCAGGACGACTACGAGACGATCATGGGCGTGCCGGCGGGCGAGGGGGCCTTCGAGGGGCCGACGCTGGTGCTGCGCGGCGCGCAGTCGCGCTACGTGACCGACGAGATGCTGCCGGCGCTTCACGAGGTGCTGCCAGGCGCGGAGATCCAGACCCTGGAGGCCGGTCACTGGCTGCATGCCGAGCAGCCGGCGGCCTTCCAGGCGGCGGTCAACGCCTTCCTGGACGCGCTGGACGACTAGCGGGAACGTTGATTAGCGGTCCAGTTAGCGGGCGGGGGCCCCGAGATCGACGGCCAGCCGGGAGACCGGGTGGCGGTCGTCCAGGACGCCGGCCTCGAGCAGGTACGCCTCGAAGCGACGATAGCGGCCCTGGTCCAGGGCCGCGGGGCTCAGGCTCAGCCGCGGCCGAATCTGCTGCCAGGCCTCACGGTTGACCGGGGTGTCGATTCCCGGCTCGGCGCCGGCGATCAGCGTCCATGCCTCCTCCGGATGGTTGGCGATCCAGGCCGAGGCCTCCTCCAGCGCCTCGACCAGATGGCGAATGGCGTCGCGCTGCGCGCCCAGATGATCGCGGTTGGCCAGCATGACCAGGCCGTCGTGCAGGGGGATGCCCAGGGACTCGCTGGTCAGCACGCGGGTCGCGAGGCCTTCGTCGGCCAGCTGGCGCGGGAGCAGGTGGCGCATGGCGCCGATCACCCCCTCCACGCGACCCTCACGTAGTGCATCGCCCAGCCGGAAATGCAGCTCCTCGGTCTCGACCTCGTCATCACGCACGCTGGCCCCGCGCAGCAGGGCCGTGAGCAGCGCGTCCCGGCTGTCGGTATCGGCATGGCCGATCCGTGCCCCTGCCAGGTCGACCGCCGCGGTGATGTCGCTGTCCTCGCGCACCACCAGGGCGCTCAGCGGCATGGCGATCAGGGTGGCGACCCGCACCAGCGGCAGCCCGCGATCCACCCCGAGATGCAGCAGCGGCTGGCGCGCCAGGGCCAGATCGATGCGCGAGGCCGCCAGCAACTTGATGGGCACGTCCGGATCGGCGGGAGTCGAGAGGGTCACCTCCAGCCCGCGGCTGGCGAACAGGCCGCGCTCCCGGGCGACGATCAGCGCGGCATGCCGGGGGCTGGGGGTCCAGTCCAGCATCACGCTGAGCGGGGTGACAGGGGGCGGCTCGATGGGCTCCGCCGGGCGCAGGGCGATGGCCGGCACGCTGGGGCGGGAGGGCGTGTCGACCGCCGGCCCCCGTGGCGCCTCGAGGTAGCGCCGGCGGATCGCCTGTCGCTCGGCACGCTCGCGCGCCGCCGCGTCGGCCAGGGCCTCGAGATCCAGCACCATCACCTCGGTATCCAGCGGCGGATAGGCCTTGTCCGGCGCGGCGTCGGCCGCGAGCGGCCCGATCGGCAGCAGCCAGGCGATCGCCAGCAGGGCGGTCGTCAAGCGGTGCCGGCGAAGGACGGGGAGGAAAGGGGAAAGGACTCCTGGCATGCGCGGTACCCGGTCGAAGATGCCGCGCAAGCTTAACCGCTGGGGGTCGGCCACCGCCAGTCGCGACCGCCAACGACAATCGCCGCGTTCGTCGTGGCATGCGATACTGGGCGTTCTCGCAGCCAGGGCAGGACGCCATGGATTCGATCAACAGTCTTTTCCTGCTCAGCGGCTTCCTGCTGGCGCTGAGCATCCTCGCCAGCCGGCTCTCCTCGATGGCCGGGGTTCCCCTGCTGCTGATCTTCCTGGGCCTGGGGATGTTGGCCGGGGAGGAGGGGCTGCTCGGGATCCAGTTCGACGACTATTCACTGGCCTTCCTGATCGGCCACCTGGCGCTGGCCATGATCCTGCTCGACGGCGGCCTGCGCACCCGGCTGAAGACCTTCCGCGTCGGGTTCCGGCCGGCGCTCTCCCTGGCCACTCTGGGGGTCTTCATCACCAGTGGCCTGGTGGGCCTGTTCGCGATGTGGGTCTTCGACCTGGGCCTGGTGCAGGGGCTGCTGGTCGGCGCCATCGTCGGCTCCACCGATGCCGCCGCGGTGTTCTCCATGCTCAGCGGACGGGGCGTCAACCTCAACGAGCGGGTCGGGGCGACCCTGGAGATCGAGTCGGGCACCAACGATCCCATGGCGATCTTCCTGACCCTGATGCTGGTGGAGGTGCTGGTCGGCGACATCGGCGGGATCGGCGAGACCCTGCTGTTCCTGGTCCAGCAGTTCGGCCTGGGGATTCTCATCGGGGTGGGCGTCGGCTGGCTGAGTGCCCGGCTGTTGAGCTGGCTGGACCTGGCGCCTGGCCTCTATTCGCTGCTGGCCCTGGGGCTTGGTTTCTGCGTGTTCGGGCTGACCAGCGCCCTGGGCGGCAGCGGCTTCCTGGCGATCTACCTGGCCGGCCTGATGATCGGTAACCGGCCCGGTCGCCACCTCAACTTCATCCTGCCGGTGCACGACGGCCTGGCCTGGCTCTCCCAGATCGGGCTCTTCCTGGTGCTGGGCCTGCTGGTCACGCCCAGCGAGATGCTGGACTATGCGCTGCCGGCGCTGCTGGTGGCCCTGGCGCTGATCTTCGTCGCCCGCCCCCTGGCGGTACTGATCGCCGTCAAGCCCTTCTTCAAGTTCCGCTGGCGGGAGATCGGCTTCATCGCCTGGGTGGGGCTGCGCGGCGCGGTGCCCATCGTGCTGGCGATCTTCCCGGTGATCGGCGGGGTGGAGAACGCCTCGCTCTACTTCAACGTCGCCTTCGCGGTGGTGCTGCTGTCGCTGCTGATCCAGGGCGGCTCGCTGCCGTGGATGGCGCGGCGCATGAAGGTCGAGCTGCCGCCCACCGTCACCCCCAACCGTCGCGGCCCGCTGGGTATCCTGCCGGAGAACGACTACGAGATGTTCGTCTACGAGGTGGAGAACGCCGACCTCGAGGACGTGCCGATCCGGCTGTTGCGTTTCCCCTCGGGGGCCCTGATCTCGGCGCTGTTCCGCGAGCATGCCATGCTGCACCCCAAGGGCAGCACCCGACTGCGCCTGGGTGACGTGATCTGCGTGATCGGTCGCACCGATGACCTGCCGGCGCTGAACCGGCTGTTCAACGGGGACGCCAAGCTCAAGCGCGAGCGGGCCTTCTTCGGCACCTTCACCTTCGACGGCGATGCCTTCATGCGCGACATCGCCGACGCCTACGGCCTCACCCTGAGCCCCGGCGAGCAGGACATGACCCTGGCCGAGTTCGTCTCGCTGCGGGTCGGCGGGCATCCGGTGGTAGGTGATGACGTGGACTGGCACGGCATCCACTGGGTCGTCAGTGCCATGGAGGGCAACCGCGTGACCCGGGTCGGGCTGCGCCTCTATTGATCAGCGCTGGCCGAGGCCGGCCGGCGCCGGGGCGAAGGGGGAGGCGACGGCGAGCACGAATGAAGGGCCGCGCCGCTCAGGCCTGCCGCATCGCCGCCTTGAGCACCTCGAGGGGGACCTCGACGGCCTGCTCGCCGTCGGCCAGCCAAGCCGTGCCATCCTGGATGGTGGCGCTCAGGGCCATGCTCTTCGCCGCCATGCCGGCCAGCGCCTGCACCGCCTCGGGGGCGATGGCGACGACGGTCAGATTGTCGAGGAGCGCCAGCTTGCCGGCCAGCGATTCCCACCAGAGCACCGCGCCGTGGCCGCTGTAGGTATAGATGATGACTTCACCGGCGCGGCCACAGGCGCGCCGGATGCTCTTCTCGTCCGGCTGGCCGAGCTGGATCCACTGCTCGATCTTTCCGGTGAGGTCCCGGCGCCACAGGTCGGGCTCGTCCTCGGTGCTCACGCCGCGCCCGAAGGCCAGGGCCTCGTCGGCGTTCAGCGCGAAGGCGAGCAGCCTGACCATCATCCGCTCGTCGGTTTCCGAGGGGTGCTGTGCCACGGTCAGGGCATGATCGGCATAGTAGTGCCGATCCATGTCGGCGACCTGCAGCTGTACCCGATGAATCGTTGCCTTCAGTGCCATGGCGGGATGGGCCTTTGTTGGGTGGCGGTCTTGCGGGGCAGGGCGGCGTGTCGATGCCGTCGGGCATGGCCCGGTGGACGGCTGCGTATCCACCCCATCATCCACGAATAATCAGCGGCCTGTCGTTGAGGCATCGTCCCCAATGTAGCGTCTTCCTGTGCTGGATTCCTTGCCGGACCGCGCGGCCTCGGGCTTGCCCCGGCAGTCCTGCAAAGCCGCGATCAGCGGACACGACACCTCGCCTCGATGCGCATGGCACTCATCGACCAACCGGGACAGGGCCGCCTCGATGCGGGCCAAGTCAGCCAGCCTGGCGCGCACGTCGTCAAGCCGCTGGGACGCCAGTTCGGCCACTTCGCAGCAATGAGCCCCATCCTCAAGAGCCAGCAGCTGTCGAATCTCGTCCAGGCTGAACCCCAGCCGCTGCGCCGCCTTCACGAATGTCACCCGCGCCACATCGCCACTGTCATAGCGTCGGATGCTGCCAGGTGGCCGCTCCGGCGTGCGCAACAATCCCTTGTGCTGGTAGAAGCGGATCGTCTCCACATTGACGCCGGCCGTCCGGGCAAAGGCGCCGATGGTCAGGGTGTCGGAGGCTGCAGGCATCGACCTTGACTCCGTAGTTGACTACGGAAGTAAGGTTAACCTATCGAGCAGGAATTCAGAAGGACAACCTCATGCCGGAATCCAAGCAGGGAGGGGCCGCTCTGGCCGCCGGCGGGATCGCGGCCATCCTGGCCTCGACCTGCTGCCTCGGCCCTCTGGTGCTGATCACGGTGGGCATTTCGGGCGCCTGGATCGGCAACCTGACCGCCCTGGAGCCCTATCGCCCTCTGTTCATCGGCGTGGCGCTGGTGGCGTTGTGCTTCGCCTGGCGCCGGATCTTTCGTCCCGTCGAGCCGTGCCGATCGGGTGAGGTGTGCGCCCTGCCACGAGTCAGGACGCTCTACCGGGCGCTCTTCTGGGGGGTGTCGGGGCTGGTGCTGATCGCCTTGTTGTTCCCCTACGTCTCGCCCCTGTTCTATTGAAGGAGAGGTTCCCATGCGACGGCGTTTCGTCCTGATCTTCCTCACCGCCCTGCTCGGCATGCCCGCTTGGGGCGCCCAGCAGACCGTGACGCTGTCGGTGCCGGGCATGACCTGCGCCGCCTGCCCGATCACCGTCAAGGTCGCCCTCCAGCAGGTGGGGGGCGTCTCGCGGGTCGAGGTGAACTACCCGGATCGTGAGGCGGTGGTCACCTTCGACGATACTCGCACGACCCTGGAGGCGTTGACCCGGGCCACGGCCGACGCCGGCTATCCTTCCACCCCGAGCCCCTCGGACGCGAACAGGCCGTGACCATGAAGAATCCGAGAACCCTGCTGCGCGTGAGCGTGATCGGTACCGTCCTGGTGGCGCTGTGCTGCTTCACGCCGATCCTGGTGATCCTGCTCGGCACGCTGGGCCTGGCGGCACTGACCGGCTATCTGGACTATGTACTCCTTCCTGCCTTGGCCTTCTTCATCGGCCTGAGCGTCTATGCGATACGGCGTAAGAAGCAGTACGACGCCGCTCGTGACAACGGCCCTGCCCATTCAAGGAATCGCCCTCATGAGTGATGACAGCACCTTGCACATCGCGGTCATCGGCAGCGGTGGGGCGGCCATGGCGGCGGCCCTCAAGGCCGCCGAGCGCGGCGCCCGCATCACCCTGATCGAACGCGGCACCCTCGGGGGCACCTGCGTCAACACCGGCTGCGTGCCCTCCAAGATCATGATCCGTGCCGCCCAGGTGGCGCGCTGGCGCACGACGAGTCCCTTCGATGCCGGCCTGAGCGCCCAGTCGCCGGTGGTGGACCGGGGCGAGCTGCTCACGCAGCAGCAGGGGCGTGTCGAGCAACTGCGGGAGGCCAAGTATGCGGGAATCCTGCGCGACCACCCGGCCATCACCGTCGTGCACGGCGAGGCACGTTTCGTCGATGAGCGGACCCTGACCGTTGCCCTCAGCGAAGGCGGCGAGCAGACCGTGCGCTTCGACCGCGCCTTCATCGGCACCGGCGCCCGTCCGGCCGTGCCGCCGATCCCGGGCCTGGCCGCGACGCCCTACCTGACCTCCACCGGCGCCCTGGCCCTGGACACCCTGCCCGAGCGGCTGATCGTCATCGGTGCCTCGGTGGTGGCCGTGGAACTGGCCCAGGCCTTTTCCCGGCTCGGCAGTCGGGTCACGGTGCTGGCCCGCAGCCGCCTGTTGTCTCGGGAAGATCCGGCGGTGGGGGATGCGGTGGAGGCGGCATTTCGCCGCGAGGGCATCGAGGTGCTCACGCAGACCCAGGCGAGCCGCGTGGACTATCTCGACGATGCATTCATCGTCGACACCCATGCCGGCCCCCGACGGGCGGATCAGCTGCTGGTGGCCACCGGACGGATATCCCACACCGAGGCCCTGAACCTGGAGGCCATCGGCGTGGATACCGCGGGTGGGGCGATCCGGGTGGATGAGCGGCTGCAGACCACGGTACCGGGCCTCTACGCCGCCGGTGACTGCACCGATCAACCGGAGTATGTCTATGTCGCCGCCGCCGGGGGGAGCCGGGCCGCCGTGAACATGACGGAGGGCGAGGCCCGCCTGGACCTCAGTGCCATGCCGGCGGTGATCTTCACCGATCCCCAGGTGGCCACCGTGGGCCTCACGGAGGCCGGGGCGGTCGCGCAGGGCTTCGCCGTGGAGGCCCGCGTGCTCGACCTGGAGCACGTCCCGCGCGCGCTGGTGAACTTTGACACCGGGGGGTTCATCAAACTGGTGGCCGAACGCGACACGGGGCGGCTGCTGGGCGTCCAGGCGGTGGCGGCGGAGGCCGGGGAGCTGATCCAGACGGCGGTGATGGCCCTGCGAGCCCGCATGACGGTGCAGGCCATCGGCGATGAGCTGTTTCCCTACCTGACCATGGTGGAGGGCCTCAAGCTCTGTGCCCAGACCTTCAGCAAGGATGTGACGCGGTTGTCCTGCTGTGCGGCCTGAAGGAACGCCGGCTCACCATGGCACGGCTTGAAATCGGGAACTTTGCACACAGCTCTGTGGATATCCATTCCAACGGGGAGAACCGGATGACTGTCATGAAGGACAGCAGGCGCATGTCAGCCGGCACGGTAAACGGGGACATCACCTTCATGGTCCCGACCGGGCAGCGCCCCTATGTGCACACCGAAGCGCTGACCGGCGAGCCCGAGCCACGCTATCACGCCGAGCTCCAACGGCGCACGGTGGCCATCCAGGACGCGCGCCCCCGCAGGGAGGAGCTGTCGCTGGACCGCCATGGCATAGAGCTTCACCGGCGACCCACGGCCGTCGACGACCTCTACGACGACGCCCAGGTCGAGCGGGTCTACTATCCCGAGATCGAAGCGCTGGTAAAGGAAGCCACGGGCGCTTCCCGGGTGGTGATCTTCGACCACACCCGGCGCCGCGACGACGGCGGCAGCGGCGGCACCAAGACACCCGCCGATCGAGCCCACAACGACTATACCGAATGGTCAGCACCGCAGCGGGTGCGGGACCTGCTCGGCGAACAAGAGGCCGACCGCCTGCGCCAGGTGCCGTTCGTGCAGGTCAATGCCTGGCGCCCCATTCGGGGGCCGGTCAGGCGCTCGCCGCTGGCGGTGCTGGACGCCGCCACCCTGGATCCCGGGGACCTGGTCGCCACCGACATGATCTACCCGGGGCGCACCGGCGAGATCTACCACCTGGCGTTCAATCCCACCCAGCGCTGGCTCTACTTTCCGGCCATGGAGCGCGATGAGGTCCTGCTGATCAAGGGCTACGACTCGCGTACAGACGGGCGTGCCCGCTTCGTCCCCCATACGGCCTTCCACGACCCGGGCACCCCGGCCGACGCCCCGCCACGGGAGAGCATCGAAGTGCGCACGCTGGCGTTCTTTGAGGCGTGACCGCGAGAC
>JAWWBV010000089.1:0-7893 GCA_033720795.1 Halomonas sp.
GAGCAGGGAGGTCTTGGTCATGGAATTACTCGCTTGTGCCGAAGAGTTGCTCGTCGATCAGGTCGCAGAGGCAGTGGATGGCCAGCAGGTGGACCTCCTGGATGCGCGCCGTGGAGGTCGCCGGGACGCGGATCTCGCAGTCGTCCTGGCCCAGCAGCGAGGCCATGTCGCCGCCGTCGCGGCCGGTCAGGGCGATCACCGTCATGTCGCGATCATGGGCGGCCTGGATGGCCTGGATGACGTTGGCGGAATTGCCGCTGGTGGAGATCGCCAGCAGGATGTCGCCGGGCTGGCCCAGGGCGCGAATCTGCTTGGAGAAGACCTCGTTGTAGCTGTAATCGTTGGCGATGGAGGTCAGCGTCGAGGTATCGGTGGTCAGGGCCAGGGCCGGCAGGCTGGGGCGCTCGCGCTCGAAGCGGTTGAGCAGCTCCGAGGAGAAGTGCTGGCTGTCGCCGGCGCTGCCGCCGTTGCCGCAGGCCAGGATCTTGCCCTCGTTGACCAGGCACTGGACCATCATCTGGCTGGCCACCTCGATGAAGGGGGGGAGCACTTCGCTGGCGTAGGTCTTGGTGTCGATGCTGGCGTTGAAGTGGCCGAGTATGCGCTGCTGGAAGTCCATGCGGGTTCCGGGTCCTTTGGCAGAGTGGCTTGACCGGTCAGGGCGCTTCGAAGGCATTCGCGACCCAGTCGATCTCGAGGTCGGGCGGCGTGCCGATCACGGCCAGCACGTCGAAGCGGCAGGCACATGATAGCCGGTTGCGCTGGAGATAAAAACGCGCCGCCCGGATCAGGCGGCGCTGCTTGGTGGGGGTGATGGTCTCGAGGGGATGGCCGTGGCGGCTGTCGGCGCGGTGGCGCACCTCGACAAACACCAGGACCTCGCCGTCGCGCATCACCAGGTCGATCTCGCCGCCCTTGGCGTGCTGGTTGCTCGCCTCGAGGATCAGCCCGCGCTCGACGAGCCAGCGGGCGGCGAGGCGCTCGATGGCGCCGCCGCGGGCGCGGGCGTCACGGGGTCCGGTCATCGCCGAACACGTTGTGGGGGCCGAGCACCGGCTGGGGCACGCCGTCGACGAAGCGGGCCCAGGGCAGGCGGCGCTGGATGCGGCCGTCGTCCTCGGCGCTCAGCGTGCCGGTGGCACCGAACAGCTCGGTACCGCCGATCGCCTGCAGCTGTGGCATGCGCAGGGCCAGCTCATAGGCGTCTACCCCCATGGCCATCAGCCGGAACATCGTCGAGTCGGACTCGTCGCGCAGCTCGCGATAGCTGGCGAGGAAGGGCAGCGCCTCCACGCCGCCCACCGCCGCGTCGGGAATCTGCCAGGGGATGTCGACGAACAGCACGTCGTTCAGGTCGGCGTCCAGGCGCGGCTGCCGGCGCCCCTCGTAGAGGTGCGAGGTGGCGTAGATCGGCAGGTCGCCGCTGTCGATGTAGTCCAGGTTGGGCGGCACCTGGCGGGCGTAGTCGGGCAGGGCCAGCAGGAACAGCATGTCCGGCCTCGGGTTCGTGGCGGCCCGCTTGGCACTCTCGGTGGCCGGTGCGCCGGGGTTGTAGCGGACCGCGTTGGCCATCTCGCCGCCCAGGTGCTGCCAACTGTCCGCGAAGGCCTCGCCCACACGGCGTCCCCAGCCGTTGTCCGGTACCAGCAGGGAGGCCAGGCGATGGCCGTCGCCGTAGGCGCGCTGGGCGGCCTGGCGTGCCTCGTCCTCGGCCGACAGGCCGTACTGGAAGAGGCCCTTGGTCCGGTTGCGGTCGCTGCGCCCGTAGTTGAGCGCGAGGGTCGGCATCGGCACCCGGTCGCGCTGCTCGAGCCGGCTGACGATGTCCTTGTCCAGCGGGCCGATCACGACCTGGGCGCCGAGGGCGGCGGCTTCCCGATAGAGGGCCTCCATGTTGCCGCTGCTGCTGTCGATGAAGCTCAGCTGGGCGCCGCCGTCGACGCCTGCCAGGTGATGGGTGCGGATGCCCTGGCGGGTCGCCTCGGCGATGCCGGCGAGCGGGCCGGACTCCGGGAGCAGCACGGCGATATGATCCACCCGCTGACCGCGCAGCTCGCCCAGGGCGGTGATCTCGGCGGGCAGGCGCCGGGCGGCGGGGTGGCCGCGGTAGCGTTCGCGCCAGTCGTCGAGGCGCGCGAAGAGCCGCTGAATGTCGCTGCCGCTGGCGCGCACCAGCTCGGCCAGGGCGACCCAGCCCGCGGTCAGGTCGTCGCCGCTGTCGCGCAGCGCACTCAGCTCGCGACGATCCAGCCGGGAGAGCTGGGCCCAGATCGGATCGTTGAGGTCCTCGCGCCCGGTCGCGGCCTGGACCTCGATCAGCGCCCGGGCGGCGGCGAGGGGTTCGTCGACCTCACCCAGCGCCCGGCCCAGGCGCTCGCGCAGGGCCAGCGAGGCCTCGCGGGGCAGCTCGATCTCGTCGAGCAGCTGGCCGGCCTGGATGACCGCCCAGGGATCGCCCTCGGCCTCGCCCAGCTCGGAGAGCAGCAGGGCCCAGCGCACCCGGGCCTCGCGCTCCAGGCGGCTGTCGTCGACCTGCTTGGCGACCTCCAGCGCCTGGGTGCGATCGCCCCGGCGTGCTAGGATGTCGGCCGCTTCCAGGCGGGAGAGGGCCGCCTGCTCCGGGGCCTGCTGTTCGGCCTGCTCGAGCAGCCGCACGGGGTCGGCATCGGGCTGTCGCTCGATGAGGCCCGGCTGGAAACCGCAGCCCGCGAGGAGCAGCGCCGTGAGCGCGACGGCCAGCGGGCCGCGTAACGAGATCTTCATGATTCCTTCCCTTGTTTCCATGATCCAGACCGTCCCATCAGAGCATCCAGGAGCCGAGATGTCCGATACGCCTGCGGGTTCATTGTACGTGGTCGCCACGCCGATTGGGAATCTGGACGACCTGAGCCCCAGGGCCGCCCGGGTGCTCGGCGAGGTGGCGCTGATCGCCGCCGAGGACACCCGCCACAGCGGCCGACTGCTGCGCCACCTGGGCCTGTCGCGCCCGATGCTCTCGCTGCACGAGCACAACGAGGCCGCGCGGGTCGACACCCTGGACGCCCGGCTCGCCGCCGGCGAGGACGTCGCCCTGGTCTCGGACGCCGGCACGCCGCTGATCAGCGACCCCGGGTTCGTGCTGGTGCGCGAGCTCCGGGCCCGGGGACGCCGTGTCGTGCCGCTGCCGGGGCCCTGCGCCCTGGTCGCGGCGCTCAGCGCGGCGGGGCTGCCCACCGACCGCTTCCTCTTCCAGGGCTTCCTCCCCGCCAAGGGCGGGACCCGCCGCGCCCGGCTGGAGTCGCTCGCCGCCCGCGAGGAGACCCTGGTGTTCTACGAGTCGCCCCATCGGGTCCGCGACACCCTGGCCGACCTCGATGCCGTGCTCGGCGAGCGCCGGGTGGTGCTGGCCCGGGAGCTGACCAAGACCTTCGAGACCTTCCTCGACGGCACGCCCCGGGCGCTGCTCGCCCGCATGGAGGCGGACCCGGACCAGGCCCGCGGGGAGTTCGTGGTGATGGTGGCCGGGGCCGCCCGCCGTGACGAGGCCGAGCAGTCGGCGGTGGAGGCCGATGCGCTGCTCGCGGCGCTGCTCGCCGAGGGGGTGGGCGTCAAGCAGGTCGCCGCGGTGGCCGCGCGGGTGCTGGGCGGCGTGAAGAAGGAGTGGTACGCCAGGGCCCAGGCGCTCAAGGACGGTCATTGAGGCGGCGCCCGGGCGCTGGTATCCTTGCCGCGGGAGTTGGCCAGACAGTCGCCGCCGCCGCCGATCACGCATCGACGGCGGGGGAGGAAAGTCCGGGCTCCACAGGGCAGAGTGCCAGGTAACGCCTGGGCGGCGTGAGCCGACGGAAAGTGCAGCAGAGAGCAGACCGCCTACGTCTCCCTCGGGAGGCCGGTAAGGGTGAAAGGGTGCGGTAAGAGCGCACCGCGCGCCTGGCAACAGTGCGTGGCACGGTAAACCCCACTCGGAGCAAGACCAAATAGGAACCCCATGGCGTGGCCCGCGCTGGGTTCGGGTAGGTTGCTGGAGGGCCGTGGTGACGCGGCTCCTAGAGGAATGACTGTCCACGACAGAACCCGGCTTACCGGCCGACTCCCACTCCGAACATCGCCGTCGCGAACGGCCCTTCATGTCCCTGCCATCGAGAAGCGCATGCCGCCATCCGCCCCTGAACAGCCCGTCCGCGGCTTTCGTCATGCCAGCGTGCTGCTCGATGGCGCCGTGGAGGCGCTGATTCACGATGCCGACGGGGTCTACCTCGACGGCACCTTCGGGCGCGGCGGCCACTCCCGCGCCATCCTCGAGCGGCTCGGCCCCGCGGGACGGCTGCTGGCCATCGATCGCGACCCCCAGGCGATCGCCGAGGCCGGTACCCTCACCGATCCCCGCTTCGCCATCGAGCGCGGGGAGTTCGCCCGCCTCGACGAGATCAGCGAGCGCCGCGGCCTGCACGGCCGGCTCTCCGGGGTACTGCTGGACGTCGGCGTCTCCTCGCCCCAGCTCGACGACCCCGAGCGCGGCTTCAGCTTCCTGCGCGACGGCCCGCTCGACATGCGCATGGATCCCGAGCACGGCGAGAGCGCTGCCGCCTTCCTGGCCCGCGCCGGCGAGGCCGAGATCGTGCGGGTCTTCAAGAGCTACGGCGAGGAGCGCTTCGCCCGCCGCCTGGCCCGAGCCATCGTGGCGCGGCGCGCCGAGCGCCCCTTCGAGCGCACCGCGGATCTCGCCGAGGTGGTCAAGGCCGCCCATCCCGCCTGGGAGAAGGGCAAGCACCCTGCCACCCGCGTCTTCCAGGCGCTGCGCATCCAGGTCAACGGCGAGCTGGAGCAGCTCGACGCCGCCCTCGACGCGGCCCTCGAGGCCCTCGCCCCCGGCGGTCACCTGGTGGTCATCAGCTTCCACTCGCTGGAGGATCGTCGGGTCAAGCGCTTCATCCGCGACCACGTGCGCGGCGACACCGACCTGCCGCGGGGCATCCCGGTCCGCGACGACCAACTGAAGCGGCGCCTCGAGTCGCTGGGCAAGGCGCGCCGGCCCTCCGCCGAGGAGGTGGAGGAGAATCCCCGGGCGCGCAGTGCGGTGATGCGTGTAGCGCGCAAGCGATACTGAGGCTCGCCATGGCACAGGGACGCTCTGCGGTGACCTCTTCCTTCGGCTGGCCCCTGCGGCTGGGCGTGTCGCGGGCGCTGCTGCTGGTCATGCTGCTGCTGGCGGCCTGCCTGGCCTCTGCCATCGGGGTGATCACCACCAGCCACCTGACCCGCGACCAGTACGCGCGCCTGCAGGTGCTCGAGCGCGAGCAGCAGCAGCTGCAGACGGAGTGGGGCCAGCTGCTGCTCGAGGAGAGCGCCTGGTCGTCGCCGGCGCGCATCGAGCGCCTGGCCCAGCAGCGCCTGGAGATGCGCCTGCCCGATATCGATGAGGTCGAGGTCATCCGGCCATGAGCGCCGACGCGCGCAGCGGCGTCACGCCGCGTCGCCCCCCGCCCACGGCCCCCATGGGCAAGGCCCGTTACCGGGTGATGATGACCCTGGTGGTGCTGGGTCTGGCGCTGCTGGCCGGGCGCATCGTCGACCTGCACGTCTTCGACCGCCCCTTCCTTCAGGGGCAGGGCGATGCCCGCACCCTGCGCACCGACACCATTCCCGCCCACCGCGGCATGATCACCGACCGCCACGGCGAGCCGCTGGCCATCTCCACGCCGGTGGTGACCCTCTGGGCCAATCCCCAGGACCTGCCGGACGACGACATCCAGCGCCTGATGCTGGCCAACGCCCTCGGCCAGGAGCTCGAGACCCTCAACGAGCGCATCGCGCGCTATGCCCAGCGCGAGTTCATGTACCTGCGTCGCCGCATGACCCCCGAGGCGGCCCAGCGGGTGCTCACCCTGCGGGTGCCCGGCGTGCACGCTCGCGAGGAGTACAAGCGCTACTACCCGGCGGGCGAGGTGACGGCCCAGCTGCTGGGGGTGACCAACATCGACGACCTGGGTCAGGAGGGGCTGGAGCTCGCCTACCAGCCCTACCTCGCCGGCGTGCCCGGCAAGCGCCGGGTGCTCAAGGATCGTCGCGGCCGCCTGGTGCGTGACCTGGCGCTTCTGCAGGAGGCGCAGCCCGGCGGCGATCTCACCCTGGCGCTGGATCAGCGCCTGCAGTACATGGCCTATCGTGAGCTCAAGGCCGCGGTCACCGAGCACGATGCCGATGGCGGCAGCGTGGTGATGCTGGACGCGCGCAGTGGGGAAGTGCTGGCCATGGCCAACCAGCCCTCCTACAACCCCAACGACCGGGCCGGACTCGATCCCCAGGGGCTGCGCAACCGGGCCATCGTCGATACCTACGAGCCGGGCTCGGTGGTGAAGCCGCTGGCCATGGCGTCGATGATCGAGCATGGTGCGGTCTCGCAGGACACGGTGGTCGACACCTCGCCGGGCTGGATGGTCATCGATCGCTTCACCATCAAGGACATCCGCAACTACGGCGAACTGGACCTGGCCGGCATCCTCGAGAAATCCTCCAACGTCGGCATGTCCAAGCTGGCCCTGCGCCTGGAGGAGCCGGTGATCCCGGCCACCTATCGTGCCCTGGGGCTGGGGCAGAGCCCGGGGACCGGCTTTCCCGGCGAGGCCACCGGCAGCATCCCGGCGCCGGTGCGCTGGTCGAGCAGCCAGTGGGCGGCCCTCTCCTACGGCTACGGCCTGTCGGTCTCGGCGCTGCAACTGGCCAGCGCCTATACCGCCATCGCCAACGAGGGGCGCCGCCTGCCGCCCTCGCTGCTCAAGCTCGGCCAGTCGCCGGCCGGCGAGCCGATCATCGACCCGGACGTGGCCCGGCGGGTGCTCGGGATGATGGACCGGGTGGTCGCGCCGGGCACCGGCGCCCGGCGAGCCCTGGTGCCGGGCTATCGGGTCGCCGGCAAGACCGGCACCGTGCGCAAGACCGCCGCCGGTGGGTATCAGGAGAAGGCCTACCGCAGCCTGTTCGTGGGTATCGCCCCGGTCTCGGATCCACGGATCGTCACCGTGGTGATGATCGACCACCCGCGGGGCGACAGCTACTACGGCGGCGCGGTGGCGGCCCCGGTCTTCTCGCGGGTCGCCGGCAACGCCCTGCGCCTGCTCGACGTGCCCCCGGATGCCCGGGCTCAGGATGAATGATGACAACGCCAGGAGAGACGAGATGCAGCTGAGTGCCGAGCGACTCGAGGCGGGCCTGGTCGGCCTCTGGCCCGACAGCCGCCACGCCCTGGCCGGCCTCGGCCTGCCCGATGCCGTGCGCCTGGTCCTCGACAGCCGCCGGGTCGGCGCGGGCGACGTCTTCGTCGCGGTGCCCGGCGTGACGGTCGACGGCCGCGACTACATCGACCAGGCGCTGGCCGCCGGGGCGGCGCTGGTGCTGGCCCACGACGACGGCCGGCCCGGGCCGGAGGACCCGCGGGTGCTGTGGCTGGCGGGGCTGCGCGAGGCCCAGGGGGAGCTGGGTCGGGTGCTGTTCGACGTGCCGGCGGCACTGGAGCTGATCGGCGTGACCGGCACCAACGGCAAGAGCTCGGTGACCCACTACCTGGCCGCGCTGAGCCAGGCCCTCGGCGTGGAAGCGGGTCTGATCGGCACCCTCGGCCATGGCCGCCCCGGCGCCCTGACGGCGGGCCGGCTGACCACGCCGGGGCCGCTGGCGCTGCAGGCGGCGCTCGGCGAGCTGGCCGCCGAGGGGGTGACGCGGATCGCCATGGAGGCCTCCTCCCACGCCCTGGAGCAGGGGCGTCTCGACGGTGCGAGCGTGCGGGCGGCGGTGTTCACCAACCTGAGCCGCGATCACCTCGACTACCACGGCAGCATGGCGGCCTACGCCGCCGCCAAGGCGCGACTGTTCCGTCGCCACGAGCTCGAACTCGCCGTGGTCAACGGCGACGATCCC
>JAWWBV010000090.1:0-7859 GCA_033720795.1 Halomonas sp.
ATGGCATCGTCGCCAGATCAAGAGCGCGTTGGTGCCCTGCCTTACTCCTGCAGCTCGTCCATGATGGCATCGTCGCCAGATCAAGAGCGCGTTGGTGCCCTGCCTTACTCCTGCAGCTCATCCATGATGGCATCGTCGAAGTCCGCGTTGGTGTAAACATTCTGCACATCGTCCAGATCCTCGAGCCGGTCGACCAGCGCGACGATGCGTCGCCCGAGGTCGACATCGTCGATGCGGGTGTAGGTGTCGGGGAAAAGCCCGACGTCGCTGGCCTCGGGGGCGATGCCCGCCTCGATCAGGGCGTCCTTGACCGCGCCGAAGCGATCCGGGGTGGTCACGACCTCGAGCCGGCCGTCCTCGAGGGTCTCGATCTCCTCGGGCTCGGCGGCGAGCGTGGCCTCCATGGCGGCCTCCTCCGCGACGCCTTCCGGCAGCGTCAGGCGACCCTGCTGGTGGAACAGGAAGGCCACCGAGCCGGAGGTGCCGAGGTTGCCACCGTGCTTGTTGAAAGCATGTCGCACCTCGGAGACAGTCCGGTTGCGATTATCGGTCATCGCCTCGACCAGCACCGCGACGCCCTCGGGGCCGTAGCCCTCGTAGACGACCTCCTCCATGTCGTCGCCGTCGGTGTTACCGGCGCCGCGATCCACCGCCCGCTGGACGGTGTCCTTGGGCATGTTGCTGGCCAGCGCCTTGTCGATGGCGGCGCGCAGGCGCGGGTTGTCCTCGGGCTCGCCCCCGCCCTGGCGGGCGGCGACCGTGAGCTCGCGGATCAGCTTGTTGAAGATCTTGCCCCGCTTGGCGTCCTGGGCCGCCTTGCGGTGCTTGATATTGGACCATTTGCTATGGCCGGCCATGTTACCTCCTGAACGAGTAGGTCACGCTGGCTGCTTGAAGCCTCGGGACTTTTCCGGCGACAAGCCTGCGAGGAGGCGCTGTGAATACCTCCTTGCACGCTACCGACGCCCTGCGGTGCTCTCGCATCCTGCGCCGCTTGCAGGGCCGGTGCGGGCCATCCATGGCCTGCCCGTTCGGAGCAGTGCTCCTCACCCCTGGCGTAGGATCTCCTCTTCGGCTTGTCCCCGGCGTCCCTCGCGTGAAGAGGTGTGCAGGATACGCCACCGGCGCCCTGGGGCGCCGGTGGGATGGTGCTGGGTGGGGCGATGCGGCTTACTCGCCGGCGCCCTCGGCCTTGGCCTTCTGGCGCAGGCGGATGTTGAGCTCCTTGAGCTGCTCGCCGCTCACCTCGCCCGGCGCCTCGGTCAGCAGGCAGGACGCGCTCTGGGTCTTCGGGAAGGCGATCACCTCGCGGATGGTCCTGGCGCCGCTCATCAGCATCACCAGGCGGTCGAGGCCGAAGGCCAGGCCGCCGTGGGGCGGTGCGCCGTACTGCAGGGCGTCGAGCAGGAAGCCGAACTTCTCGCGGGCCTCCTCCTGGTCGATGCCGAGTACCTCGAGCACGGTCTGCTGCATCGCCTGGTCATGGATACGGATCGAGCCGCCGCCGAGCTCGGTGCCGTTGAGCACCATGTCGTAGGCGCGCGAGAGCGCCCCGGCCGGGTGGGACTTGAGGGTCTCGACGTCGCAGGAGGGCGCGGTGAACGGGTGGTGCAGCGCCTGCAGGCGCGCGTTGCCGTCCTCCTCGAACATCGGGAAGTCGACCACCCACAGCGGTGACCACTCGGCGGTGTAGAGGTCCAGGTCCTCGCCGAGGCGAACGCGCAGCGCGCCCAGGGCCTCGTTGACGATGCGTGCCTTGTCCGCGCCGAAGAAGATGATGTCGCCATCCTCGGCCCCGACGCGATCGAGCAGCGTCTCGACCACGCCTTCCATGAACTTGACGATCGGTGACTGCAGGCCCTCGAGGCCCTTGGCGCGCTCGTTGACCTTGATCCAGGCCAGGCCGCGGGCGCCGTAGATGCCGACGAACCTGGTGTACTCGTCGATCTCCTTGCGCGACAGCCTGGCGCCGCCGGTCACCTTGAGGGCGGCCACGCGGCCGTCGGCGGCGTTGGCCGGGCCGGAGAAGACCTTGAAGTCGACGTCCTTCATCAGGTCGTCGACGTCGGTGAGCTCGAGGGGGATGCGCAGGTCCGGCTTGTCGGAACCGAAGCGGCTCATGGCCTCGGCGTAGGGCATGCGCGGGAACTCGGGCAGCTCGACGTTCAGCACCTGCTGGAACAGGCGGCGGATCATCGACTCGGTGATCCCCATGATGTCCTCCTCCTCGACGAAGGAGGCCTCGATGTCGATCTGGGTGAACTCCGGCTGGCGGTCGGCGCGCAGGTCCTCGTCGCGGAAGCACTTGGCGATCTGGTAGTAGCGGTCGAAGCCGGACACCATCAGCAGCTGCTTGAAGAGCTGCGGCGACTGCGGCAGGGCGAAGAAGCTGCCCGGATGGGTGCGGCTCGGCACCAGGTAGTCGCGGGCGCCCTCGGGGGTGGCGCGGGTGAGGATCGGGGTCTCGATGTCGAGGAAGCCCTGCTCCTCGAGGAAGGCGCGCACGCTGTGGGAGATCCTGGAGCGCAGGCGCAGCTTGTCGATCATCTCCGGGCGGCGCAGGTCGATGTAGCGGTGCTTGAGGCGCACCTCCTCGCCCACCTTGCCGTGCTCGTCGAGCTGAAACGGCGGCGTGGTGGCGGTGTTGAGGACCTCGACCTCCTTGGCCAGCACCTCGATCAGCCCGGTGGGCATGTTCGGGTTCTGGGTGCCTTCCGGGCGCAGCCGGATCCGGCCCTGGATGCGCAGCACGTACTCGCTGCGAGCGCGGTCGGCATTGGCGAAGGCCTCGGCGGTGTCGGGGTCGACCACGACCTGGGCGATGCCGTCACGATCGCGCATGTCGAGGAAGATGACGCCCCCGTGGTCACGGCGGCGATGGACCCAGCCGCACAGGGTGACCGTCTGGTCCACCAGGGTCTCGTTGAGCTGGCCGCAATAATGGCTGCGCATGTCGTATCCTGTTCCGTTACGTGAAGTGGTGAAAAGGCAGCGCGGGCGGCTCAGGCGACCGCTCCGTCCTTGCCGGTTGCCGCGGCGGTCTGGCCGCCCTCGCTGCCGCCGGCCAGATTCTTCTTGCTGCCGGTCTTGAAATCGGTCTCGTACCAGCCGCCGCCGGCCAGGCGGAAGCCCGCCGCGGAGATCAGGCGGTTGAGCTCGGCGGCCTCGCAGGCCGGACAGTCCGTCAGCGGCGCGGCGCTGATCTTCTGCAGCTTCTCCAGGCGGTGGCCGCAGGCCTTGCACTCGTATTCGTAGATGGGCATGGTTTGCTCACTCCCGATATCTGTCATGTCCCATGGGGCAAGCGCTGGCCGGGCATTCGCCGTGGCGCGCTGTCGCGGTACGATATAGGGCCGGCCCGCGGATAATCCAAGCCTGCCTCGAAAGCCGGGTATTATAGCCTGCCGCGCCCGGCCAGGCCCAGCCCCGGCGGGACGCGACATCCGATGCGGCCGACTCGACAAGGAACCTGCCATGAAAGCCGTGATTCTCGACGCCGCCAGCCTCGGGCCGGGCATCGACCTGGCCCCGATCCGAGAGCATCTCGATGCCCTGGACGTGCACCAGCACACCGCCCGCGAGCAGATAGCCTCGCGCCTCGCCGGCGCCGAGGTCGCCATCGTCAACAAGGTGGTGCTCGATGGCGACGCCCTGGCGGCGCTGCCCCGCCTCAAGCTGATCTGCGTGCTGGCCACCGGCACCAACAACATCGACCTGGCCGCCGCCGAGCGCCTGGGCATCGCGGTGCGCAACGTCACCGCCTACGGCACCGCCAGCGTGGCCCAGCACACCCTGATGCTGATGCTGGCCCTGGCCACCCGCCTGCCCCGCTACCAGCGCGACGTGGCCGAGGGCCGCTGGGGCGAGAGTCCCTTCTTCTGCCTGATGGATCACCCCACCCTGCAGCTCGAGGGCAAGCGCCTGGTGATCGTCGGCCAGGGGGAGCTGGGCTCCAAGGTGGCCCGCCTCGCCCAGGCCTTCGGCATGCACGTCGACTTCGCGGCCCGTCCCGGCAACGAGGCGCACGACAGCCGGCCGGGCCTGGCCGAGCTCGCCCCCGAGGCGGACGTGATCAGCCTGCACTGCCCGCTCACCGAGGCCACCCGTCACCTGGTCGACGCCGATCTGCTGGCGACCCTCAAGCCCGGCGCGCTGCTGATCAACTGCGCCCGGGGCGGCATCATCGACGAGGAGGCCGCCCTCGCGGCCCTTCGCGAGGCGCGCCTCGGCGGGCTCGGGGTCGATGTCCTGCCCACGGAACCGCCCCGGGACGGCCACCCGCTGCTCGACGCCCTGGACGAGCCGCTCAACCTGATCGTCACCCCCCATAATGCCTGGATCACCCCCGAGGCTCGCCAGCGCATCGTGACCCTGACCGCCGACCACCTGCGCCACTGGCAGGCCGACTGATTGCAAGAGGACGACATGCTGCACAATTTCGGGTCCATCAACCTCGACCACTTCTATCGCGTATCCCATCTGGTGAGACCCGGCGAGACCCTGGCCAGCCGCGACTACCGCGTCGGCCTCGGCGGCAAGGGGGCCAACCAGTCCCTGGCCATGGCCCGCGCCGGCGGACGGGTCAGCCACTGGGGCCGCCTGAACCACCGCGACGGCTGGGCCCGCGAACTGCTCGGTGAGGCCGGCGTGGAGGTCACCGGCATCGCGCTGGTCGACACGCCCAGCGGTCATGCCGTCATCCAGGTGGATGACCGGGGCGAGAACGCCATCATCCTCTTTCCCGGGGCCAACCACGGCTTCGCTGCCGACGACCTCGACAAGCGCCTCGCGGCGACCACTCCCGGCGACTGGCTGCTGGCCCAGAACGAGACCAACGCCCTGCCCCGGGTGCTCGAGCAGGCCGCCGAGCGCGGCCTGCGGGTCGCCTTCAACCCCGCGCCCATGGCCGCCGAGGTGCTGGAACTCCCCCTCGAGCGCTGCGCGCTGCTGTTCGTCAACCGCGGCGAGGCGGCCTGGCTGGCCGGCGTCGATGAGGACGCCGCCCCCGAGGCGCTGCTCGACGGCCTCGCCCGGCACCTGCCGGACACCGATACCGTGCTGACCCTGGGTGGCGACGGCGCCTGGTTCCAGGGCGGCGGAGAGCGCCACTTCCAGCCGGCGCTGCCGGTGGCGCCGCGGGACACCACCGCGGCCGGCGATACCTTCATCGGCTACTACATGACGGCCCTGCAGGAGGGCCTGGGCGTGACCGACTGCCTGACGCTCGCCGCCACGGCCGCCGCCCTGGGCGTGCAGGTCGAGGGCGCGGCCGAGAGCATCCCCACTCGCGACGCGGTCGAGCGCGCCCTGCGCACCCGCCCCGAGGCACGCTGATCCGTCCGCCCCAAAAGGAAAGGAGCCCCACCGTGACGCATCCGATCATCTTCGATACCGACCCGGGCGTCGACGACGCCCAGGCCATCGCCATCGCCCTGCGCCATCCCGAGATCGAGCTGCTGGGCATGACCACCACCTACGGCAACGTCGACGTGGAGACCGCCACCCAGAACGCCCTGCTGCTGGCCGAGCTGGCCGGACGGGAGATCCCCGTCGCCCAGGGCGCGGCGCAGCCGATGGTCAAGGAGCGCCATCCGCCGCCGGCCCATATCCACGGCGCCAACGGCCTGGGCGACATCGCCCTGCCACCGGTCACGGGCCGGGCCGAGGGCGTGAGCGCCGCGCAGTTCATCGTCGACACCGTGAATGCCCGGCCCGGCGAGGTCACCCTGGTGGCCGTCGGGCCGGTAGGCAACCTGGCCGCCGCCCTGCAGCTCGACCCGAGCATCATCGACCGGGTGAAGCACGTGGTGATCATGGGGGGCTCGATCCGCGAGGGTGGCAACGTCAGCCCGGTGGCCGAGGCCAACATGTTCAACGACCCGGACGCCGCGGCCCGGGTGCTGACCGCCGGCTGGCCGCTGACGCTGGTCGGCCTGGACGTCACCCACCGCTGCGTGCTGACCGACGACCACATGGCGCGCATCGAGGCGGGCCAGGGGGAGCTTGGCAAGGTGCTGGCGGGAAGCTTCGCCTTCTACCGGGACTTCTACCGCGAGGCGCTGGGCATCGACGGCTGCTGCCCCCATGACAGCTGCGCCCTGGCCTGGCTGCTGCGCCCGGAGCTCTTCACCACGGCGCGTGGCCACCTGACCGTGGCGACCGACGGCGATGCCGAGGGGCAGACCATCTTCGCCCCCGAGGGACGCGCCTTCATCGAGGGGCGCTGGGCCCGCACGCCGCTGGTGGAGGTCTGCCTGGGCGTCGACGGCGCCGCGGTCAGCGAGTGGATCGCCGACACCCTGGCCTGAGTGCCGCGCCGCGGCGGCGCCCGGGGCGTGGTCGCACACCCCGCCAGCCTGGCAAGTGATGGGGGGACGCCCGGGACCTAGCCGGTATGGAAGTCGTCCGGGGCATGGGTCTCGAGCACCTCGAACTCCACATGGGTGACCCGGGCCCCGTCGGGCCCCTTCCAGAGCCACTCGGCGAGGCGCTTGACCGCCTCGCGCTCACCGCACATCAGCACCTCCACCCGGCCGTCCGGCAGGTTGATCGCATGGCCGGTGATCCCGGCCTTGAGGGCCTGCTCCTGGGTGGCTCCGCGGTACCACACGCCTTGCACCTTGCCGGTCACCAGCGCCTTCGCGCAGCACGTGTCCATGGTCGTCTCCTGATGATCGCGATGGGATGCCCTCCTTTCTACCAGCCCGGCCGTCGTCGCGGCCAGTGCTCGGCGCCTCTCCCTGGCTCATCCCGCGCTTTCCCGCCCCGCTATCCGCGCCCGGCCACTTCCCGTCTCGAGGCCGATGCCCTAGGCTTAGCGGTATCCCCGGACGCCTTTCGGCCACAAGCCGACTGCGGCCGCGGATCGCCCTACCCGGGCAGCCATCACCACAACAATCATCCTCACGAGGGAGTCACGTCATGCCGGTCTTCGACCATCCCGAGTTCGATCATCACCAGCAGATCGTCTTCGGCAGCGACGAGGCGAGCGGCCTGCGCGCCATCATCGCCATCCACGACACCACCCGCGGCCCCGCCCTTGGCGGCCTGCGCATCTTCCCCTACGCCAGCGACGCCGAGGCCCTCACCGACGTGCTGCGCCTCTCCCGCGGCATGACCTACAAGTCGGCCCTGGCCGACCTGCCGCTGGGCGGCGGCAAGGCGGTGATCATCGCCGATCCTCGCCGACACAAGACCCCCGAACTGCTGCGCGCCATGGGCCGCCTGGTGGACTCCCTGGGCGGCGCCTACATCACCGCGGAGGACTCCGGATCCAGCGAGGACGACATGCGCCTGATCGCCGAGGCCACCGAGCACGTGGGCGGCCTGCCACGCCACGGTCAGGCCTCCGGCGACCCCTCGCCCTTCACGGCCTGGGGCGTTTACTGCGCGCTGAGAAGCGCCGTGCGTCATCGCCTGGGGCGTGACGACCTCACCGGCCTGCGCGTCGCCGTGCAGGGCGTCGGTCACGTCGGCGCCCACCTGGCCCGCCACCTGCACGAGGCCGGGGCCCGGCTGGTGCTGACCGACGTCGACAGCGCCGCCCTCGCCCATCTCGCCGAGGAGCTCGGCGCCGAGACCGTGGCGCCGGGGGCGATCGTCGATGCCGAGGTCGACGTCTTCGCGCCCTGTGCCCTGGGCGCCGCCCTCACCGAGGACGTGGTCGCGCGCCTGACGGCCACCGTCGTCTGCGGCGCGGCCAA
The DNA here is from genome assembly GCA_033720795.1 of Halomonas sp. Taxonomy (GTDB): domain Bacteria; phylum Pseudomonadota; class Gammaproteobacteria; order Pseudomonadales; family Halomonadaceae; genus Halomonas. Next base: position 7,704 of record JAWWBV010000090.1, read on the forward strand.
CAACCAGCTCGCCAGCCCCGAGATGGCCGAGCGCCTGCAGGAGCGCGGTATCCTCTATACCCCGGACTACGTGGCCAACGCCGGCGGCGTGATCGAGATCGCCTGGCAGCGGCGCGACGACTACTCGCGTGAGGCCGTGATGGCGCATATCGAGGG
>JAWWBV010000091.1:0-7857 GCA_033720795.1 Halomonas sp.
CTGGGCCGCGCCGGGCTGATCAACTCCGGCGGCGGGTCCAAGGGCGCCTCCGACCTCCGTGAGGCGGTGCGTACCGCGGTGATCAACAAGCGCGCCGGCGGCATGGGGCTGATCTCCGGGCGCAAGGCGTTCCAGAAGCCCACCGACGAGGGCATCGCGCTGCTCAACGCCATCCAGGACGTCTACCTGGACGAGACCGTCACCCTCGCCTGAGGGCGCAGGCCTCGAGGCCCGGGCATCCGCGCGCAGGCCCATGCACGGGCCAATGAAAAAGGGGCACGGCGTATGCCGTGCCCCTTCGTCGTCTGCGCTGGCGCCGTGATCAGTGCTCGGCGTCGTCCAGCAGCTGCTCGGCCTCGGCCACCAGGTTGTCCACGGTGAAGCCGAAGTGCTTGAACAGGTCGCCGGCCGGGGCGGACTCACCGTAGGTGGTCATGCCGAGGATGCGCCCCTCGAGGCCCACGTACTTGTACCAGAAGTCGCGGTGGCCGGCCTCCACGGCGATGCGGTTGCCCACCTCCGCCGGCAGCACCTGCTGGCGGTAGGCGGCATCCTGACGATCGAAGGCGTCGGTGGAGGGCATGGAGACCACGCGCACCGCGCGCCCCTGCGCCTCGAGCCGCTCGGCGGCGTCCATGGCCAGGCCGACCTCGGAGCCGGTGGCGATCAGGATCAGCTCGGGCGTGCCCGCGCTGTCCTTGAGGATGTAGCCGCCGCGCTGGATGTCGGCCAGCTGCTGCTTGCTGCGCGCCTGGTGGGGCAGGCCCTGGCGCGAGAAGACCAGCGCGGTGGGGCCGGAGCGGCGCTTGAGGGCGGCGTTCCAGGCGGCGGCGGTCTCCACGGCGTCACAGGGGCGCCAGGTGGCCAGGTTGGGCGTGGAGCGCAGGGTGGTCAGCTGCTCGATCGGCTGGTGGGTGGGGCCGTCCTCGCCCAGGCCGATGGAGTCGTGGGTGAAGACGTGGATGACCTGCTGCTTCATCAGCGCGGCCATGCGCACGGCATTGCGCATGTACTCGGAGAAGATCAGGAAGGTCGCGCCGTAGGGCACGAAGCCGCCGTGCAGGGCGATGCCGTTCATGATCGCGGCCATGCCGAACTCGCGTACGCCATAGTGCAGGTAGTTGCCGCCGGGTGCGGCGGGGCTGATCGCCTCGGCACCCTGCCAGAAGGTCAGGTTGGAGGGCGCGAGATCGGCGCTGCCGCCGACCAGCTCCGGCAGCTGCGGGCCGAGCTCGTTGAGGCAGGCGAGCGAGGCCTTGCGGCTGGCGACGCTCTCGCCCTTGGCCTGGGCCTCCTCGACCATCGCCTCGCTGGTCAGCGCCGACGGCAGCTCACCCTTGAGGCGGCGCTGCAGCTCGCGGGCTTCCTCGGGGTAGGCCTCGGCGTAGCGTGCGAAACGCTCGTCCCAGGCGGCCTGGCGACTCTGGCCGCGCTCGGTGGCATCCCAGCCGCGGTAGATCTCCTCGGGGACGTGGAAGGGCGCGTGGGGCCAGTCGAGCTGCCGGCGGGCGGCGGCCACTTCCTCATCGCCGAGCGCCGCGCCGTGGCACTCCTCCTTGCCCTGCTTGTTGGGCGCGCCGAAGCCGATGATGGTCTTGCAGATGATCAGGCTCGGCCTGTCGTCGTGGCTCCTGGCCAGTTCGATGGCGGCCTTGATCTCCTCGGGCTTGTGGCCGTCTACGTTGGGCACCACGTGCCAGCCGTAGGCCTCGAAGCGCTTGGCGGTGTCGTCGGTGAACCAGCCCTCGACCTCGCCGTCGATGGAGATGCCGTTGTCGTCGTAGAAGGTGATCAGCTTGCCCAGGCCCTGGGTGCCGGCCAGTGAAGCGACCTCGTGGGAGATGCCTTCCATCAGGCAGCCGTCACCGACGAAGCACCAGGTGTGGTGATCGACGACGCTATGACCGGGACGGTTGAACTGGGCCGCCAGGGTGCGCTCGGCGAGCGCCATGCCCACGGCGTTGGCCAGGCCCTGGCCCAGCGGACCGGTGGTGGTCTCGATGCCCGGCGCATAGCCGTACTCCGGGTGGCCGGCGGTCTTGGCGTGCAGCTGGCGGAAGTTCTGCAGCTGCTCGAGGCTGAGCTCGTAGCCGGTCAGGTGCAGCAGCGAGTAGAGCAGCATCGAGCCGTGGCCGTTGGAGAGCACGAAGCGGTCGCGGTTGGCCCACTGCGGGTCGGCCGGGTTGTGGACGAGGTAGTCGTTCCACAGCACCTCGGCGATGTCGGCCATGCCCATGGGCGCGCCGGGGTGGCCGGAATTGGCCTTCTGGACGGCATCCATGGACAGGGCACGTACGGCATTGGCCAGTTCGAATCGGGACGGCATGGGAAGCTCCTCGCCTGCGGCAGAATGATGGCCACGACACGGTCGGGCCAGGGGGAGTGGCCGGACGTGGCTTCTGGCTGGGTGACGCCGCGGGACGGGGCGGCGCAGTCAAATTCGGGCGCCTATTGTCGCTGACTTGCCGCCCTGCATCAAATCGCGGATGCCCGGGGAGGCCGCAGCGTGTAGACTCCGCGACTGCCTATTGCCGATACCAAGAGGGTCGAGGACGCCATGAGCGAATACTCCCTGTTCACCTCCGAATCCGTCTCCGAGGGACATCCGGACAAGATCGCCGACCAGATCTCCGACGCGGTGCTCGATGCCATCATCGCCCGGGACAAGAACGCCCGGGTGGCCTGCGAGACGCTGGTCAAGACCGGCGTGGCCATCGTCGCCGGCGAGATCACCACCTCGGCCTGGGTCGATCTCGAGGCGCTGGTGCGCGAGGTGATCACCGGCATCGGCTATACCTCCTCGGACGTCGGCTTCGACGGTGAGACCTGCGGCGTGCTCAACCTGATCGGCAAGCAGAGCGTCGACATCGCCCAGGGCGTCGACCGCGCCAAGCCCGAGGACCAGGGCGCCGGCGATCAGGGCCTGATGTTCGGCTACGCCACCAACGAGACCGACTCCTACATGCCGGCGCCGATCCACTACGCCCACCGGCTGGTGGAGCGCCAGGCCGAGCTGCGTCGCCACGGCCTGCTGCCCTGGCTGCGCCCGGACGCCAAGAGCCAGCTGACTTTCCGCTATGATGCGGCGGGCAAGCCCTGCGCCGTGGACGCGGTGGTGCTCTCTACCCAGCACGACCCGGAGGTCGATCAGGAGGAGCTGCGCAGCATGGTCAAGCGCGAGATCATCGAGCAGGTGATCCCCGCCGAGTGGCTCACCGCGAGCACCCGCTACCACATCAATCCCACCGGCACCTTCGTGATCGGCGGGCCGGTGGGCGACTGCGGCCTGACCGGGCGCAAGATCATCGTCGACACCTACGGCGGCATGGCCCGCCATGGCGGCGGCGCCTTCTCCGGCAAGGACCCCTCCAAGGTCGACCGCAGCGCCGCCTATGCCGGCCGCTACGTGGCCAAGAACCTGGTCGCCGCCGGGCTCGCCGACAAGTGCGAGATCCAGGTCTCCTACGCCATCGGCGTGGCCGAGCCCACCTCGGTCTCGATCAACACCTTCGGCACCGGCAAGGTCGACGACACCCGGATCATCGAGCTGGTGCGCGAGCACTTCGACCTGCGCCCCAACGCCATCACCCGCATGCTCGACCTGCTGCACCCCATGTATCAGCTGACCGCGGCCTACGGCCACTTCGGCCGCGAGCCCTTCGAGGCGAGCTACACCTGGACCGACACCCAGGGTCACGCGCACACCGAGACCTTCACGGCCTTCCCCTGGGAGAAGACCGATCGGGCCGCCGCCCTGCGCCAGGCCGCCGGCCTCTAGGCGCTAGCCCCGGGTCGATGACGGGCCCCGCCGGTACAGCCGGCGGGGCCCGTCGCGTTTCGGGTGCTATGGTCAAGGCAGTCCCTTCCCAGGAGCCGCCATGGTCCCCCGCGCACCGGCCGGTCTGCCGATCGTCGTCCTGCTCCTCTGCCTCATCGTGGCGAGCCTGCCGGCTCGTGCGGCGACCTGCCCGGCCGGCACCGAGGCGCCGGCCGAGGCCGAGGTCGTCGCCCTGGCGGAGCGGCTCGCCGAGTGGGACGACGCCTACTATCGCCGCGGCGCCTCCCCGGTCAGCGACGCCCTCTACGACCAGGCCCGCCGGCAGTACGAGCGCTGGCGGCGCTGCTTTCCCGAGCGGGTGCCCGAGGCGGCGGTGCCGAATCACCCCGGCGGCGAGGCGCACCACCCGGTCGCCCAGACCGGGCTCGCCAAGCTCGAGGACGCGGCCGCGGTGGGCCGCTGGCTGGCGCGGCGTGACGGGGTCTGGGTGCAGCCCAAGGTGGACGGCGTGGCGGTGACCCTGGTCTACCGCGACGGCCGGCTGGCGCGCGCCATCAGCCGCGGCGATGGTCGCCACGGCCAGGACTGGACGGCGGCGGCGCGGCGTCTTCCCGCCGTGCCCGCGCGGCTGCCGGAGGCGGTGAATGCGCTGCTGCAGGGGGAGCTCTACCGCCGCCTCGAGCATCATGTCCAGGCCGAGGCCGGCGGCAGAGGTGCGCGCAGCGAGGTGGCCGGGTGGCTGGCCCGGGAGACGCTGCCCGATGAGGCGGCGGCGCGCATCGGGCTCTTCGTCTGGGACTGGCCGGACGGCCCGGCCGCCATGGACGAGCGCCTCGCGGGGCTCGAGCGGCTGGGCTTCGCCGCGAGCGTCGCCCTGACGCACCCCGTCGCCACCCTCGAGGAGGTCGAACGCTTGCGCGAGCGCTGGTACCGCGGGGTCCTGCCCTTCGCCACCGACGGGGTGGTGCTGCGCCAGGGCGGTCGTCCGCCGGGCGAGGGGTGGCAGGCCGAGCCGCCGGCGTGGGCCGCGGCCTGGAAGCACCCGCCCCGGGAGGCCCTGGCCGAAGTGCGCGGGGTGGAGTTTCGCATCGGGCGCACCGGGCGCATCACGCCGCTGCTGCACCTGATGCCCGTCGCCCTGGATGGCCGGGTGATCCGCCGGGTCAGCGCCGGCTCGCTGGATCGCTGGCGCGAACTCGACATCCGCCCCGGGGATCGGGTGGCCATCGCCCTGGCCGGCCTGACCATCCCCCGGCTCGAGGGCGTGGTGTGGCGCGCCGCCAGGCGCCCGAACCTCTCCCCGCCCGCGGCGGCGGACTACCATGCGTTGAGCTGCCTGCGGCCTACCCCCGGGTGCGAGGCGCAGTTCCTCGAGCGCCTGGCCTGGCTCGGCGGCCCCCAGGCACTCGACCTTCCGGGCATCGGCCCCGGCACCTGGGCCGCCCTGGTCGAGGCGGGGCTGGTCACCGGCCTGCTCGACTGGCGGGCCCTGGAGGCGTCGGCGCTGCGCCGCGTCCACGGCATCGGCGAGGCGCGGGCCGAGGCCCTGACGGCCGCCTTCGCGGGGTCGCGGACGGCGCCCTTTGCCCGCTGGCTCGAGGCGCTGGGCGCCCCGCCCGGCATCAAAGTCGCCCTGCCGGCGGACTGGGCGACGCTGAGCGCCTATGGCCATCGCGACTGGCGGGCGCTGCCCGGCGTGGGCCCCGACCGCGCCGCGGCACTGGTCGATTTCTTCGCCCATCCCGAGGTGCGGGCGCTGGCGCGGCGGTTGGGCGAGGCCGGTGCTGACGGTTTCTAGGGCAGGACGGTTTCCAGGGAGTGATGGCCTCCAGGGCCGCTTGTCCGGGTTTCCGCCCACTGCCTATAGTGAAGGGCACGCTGTTCCCCGGGAAAGAGGTGACGCATGAACCAAGCCGCCGTATCCGCCCCCCTGGCCACCGACTGCAAGGTCGCCGACCTGTCGCTCGCCGACTGGGGCCGTCGCGAGATCCGTATCGCCGAGACCGAGATGCCGGCGCTGATGACCCTGCGCGCGCAGTACCGCGATCGTCAGCCCCTGGCCGGCGCGCGCATCGCCGGCTGCATCCACATGACCATCCAGACCGCGGTGCTGATCGAGACCCTGGTGGACCTGGGCGCCAGCGTGCGCTGGTCCTCGTGCAACATCTTCTCCACCCAGGACCACGCCGCCGCCGCCATCGCCGCCACCGGCATCCCGGTGTTCGCCTGGAAGGGCGAGACCGAGGAGGAGTTCTGGTGGTGCATCGAGCAAACCGTGGAGGGCCCCGACGGCTGGACGCCCAACCTGGTGCTCGACGACGGCGGCGACCTGACGGCGCTGCTCCACGAGAAGCGCCCCGAGCTCCTGGACGCCGTCCACGGCATCTCCGAGGAGACCACCACCGGCGTGCATCGCCTGCAGGAGATGCTGCGCGACGGCCTGCTCAGGGTGCCGGCGATCAACGTCAACGACGCCGTCACCAAGTCCAAGAACGACAACAAGTACGGCTGCCGCCACTCGCTCAACGACGCCATCAAGCGCGCCACCGACCACCTGCTGGCCGGCAAGCAGGCGCTGGTGGTGGGCTACGGCGACGTGGGCAAGGGCTCGGCCGCCTCGCTGCGCCAGGAAGGCATGATCGTGCGCATCGTCGAGATCGACCCGATCTGCGCCATGCAGGCCTGTATGGACGGCTTCGAGGTGGTCTCGCCCTACCGGGAGGGCATCAACCGGGGCGAGGCGAGCATCGATGGCGAGCTGCTCTCGCGCATCGACCTGGTGGTGACCGCCACCGGCAATATCCATGCCTGCGACGCGGCCATGCTCCAGGCCCTGAAGCGGGGGGCGGTGGTCTGCAACATCGGCCACTTCGACAGTGAGATCGATACCGCCTACATGCGTCGCCACTGGCACTGGGAGGAGGTGAAGCCCCAGGTGCACCAGATCTATCGCGACAGCAAGCCGGGGAAATTCGACCCCGACAGCCGCGACTACCTGATCCTGCTCGCCGAGGGACGCCTGGTGAACCTGGGCAACGCCACCGGCCACCCCTCCCGGGTGATGGATGGCTCCTTCGCCAACCAGGTGCTGGCGCAGATCCATCTCTACGACGGGCGCTTCGCCGAGCTACCCGAGGGGGATCGCCGCGATGCCCTCGGCGTCTCGGTGCTGCCGCGCCACCTCGACGAGGTGGTGGCGCGCTACATGGTCGAGGGCTTCGGCGGCGTGGTCACCCGGCTCACCGAGGAGCAGGCCGACTACACCGGCGTCCCCGTCGACGGCCCCTACAAGCCCGACGCCTATCGTTACTGACCGCGCCACGCCTCCCCCGACGGGGCGGCCCCCGGCGAGCGCAACAGCTCGCCGGGGGTGACGCCGAACTGCTGCCGGAAGGCGGCGATGAAGGCCGAGAGGCTCTCGTAGCCGCAGGCCAGGGCGACGTCGGTGACTCGCTCGCCGGCCTCGAGGCGAGGCAGGGCGGCGAGCAGCCGGCAGCGCTGGCGCCAGCGGCGAAAGCCGAGCCCGGTCTGGGCCTGGAAGGCGCGGCTCAGGGTGCGCTCGCAGACCCCGAGCCGACGGGCGTGTTCGCCCAGCGTCCGGGGGTCGTCGGGCGCCTCCCGAAGCCGCCGACAGAGCCGAGCGAGCCGGGCGTCCGTCGGCCAGGGCAGGCCCAGGTCGCTCGCCGGCGCCGCGGCCAGCCGGTCCAGCAGCACCGCCACCAGCCTTCCCTCCGCCCCGGCCTCGTCATAGGCCACCGGCAGCTCGCCGAAGGCGCGGATCAGCTCGCGCAGCAGCGGCGTCACCTCCAGCACCCGGCAGTCCGGCCAGGCGGCGCCGCAGGCCGCCGGTTCGACGTAGAGGCTGCGTATCTCGGTTTCCCGGGAGCAGCGTACCCCGTGGGGATGGCCGGCGGGGACCCAGACGGCGCGGCTGGGCGGCGCCACGAAGCGCCCGGTGGGCGTCTCCACCTCGATCACGCCGCGCGCGGCGTAGGAGAGCTGCGCCCAGGGGTGGCGATGGCGGCGGCGGATGGCGCGGTTGGGCAGCGTCTCGCGATGGCCGTAGAGCGGACGGGGCA
>JAWWBV010000092.1:0-7782 GCA_033720795.1 Halomonas sp.
CAGGCGACCCAGCCGCTGCTCTATTTCTGGCAGAAGATGCTGATGCCGCTGACCATGGCCTCGCTGGTGCTGGTGGCGGCCTCCTTCGTGTTCGGTCCCCTGCGGACCGTGGCGGCCGGCACCCGCGTCTTCTACGGCGTGATCGTCGGCCTCACCTTCAAGTACCTCCAGGACCTGCTGGGGCCGGCGTCGACGGTGTTCGGCTTCTCGCCGGCCTGGGCGGTGCTGGCGCCGACCCTGCTGTGCGCCGGGGTGGGCCTGTACCTATTGCGCCGTACCGGCTGAGACGAGGACCCCATGCAGCGACGATTCGATCAACTCGACGACGTCTGGCCGGCCGGCCTCGGCCGGCGGCTGGGTGCCATGCTCTACGACGGCCTGCTGGTGCTGGCGATCTGGATCGTCATCGCCGCCCTGCACCTGGCGGTGGTGCGGCTGGTGCTCGGGGTGCCGGCCGAACAGGTCGGCGTGGGGGCCGCCCAGGTACTCTCGCTGCGCCTGCTGATGGCCCTCGCTGCCTTCGTGTTCTTCGCCTTCTTCTGGAGCCGGGGCGGCATGACGCTGGGCATGCAGGCCTGGCGGCTCAGGGTACAGACCCTCGACGGCGCCTCGATCACGGTCTTCCAGGCGCTGCAGCGCTTCCTGGTGGCGACCCTCTCGCTGGCCGCCTTCGGCCTCGGCTACCTGTGGATCCTCTTCGACGACGAGAAGCGCAGCTGGCCGGACATCGTCTCCGGGACTCGGGTAGTGGTGCTGCCCAAGCGTCGCTGACCGGCGCGGCTCGCCGGGGGGGAAAGGCTGACATCGATCAGGTTTTCACGGCTCGGCACTTGCGGTTACCCATGCGAATCATTTACATTCAGCTCATGGCCAGCGTGAGGTGACGACATGTATGTGTGTATTTGCAAGAACGTGACCGACCATCGGATCCGCGGCGCCGTCGAGGAGGGCGCGCGCAGCTGGCGCGAGGTCCAGCAGCAGACGGGCTGCGCGACCCAATGCGGCAAGTGTGCCAGCACGGGTAAGGAGGTCACCCGCGAGGCCATCCGGGCCGAGATGAATGCCGCCGTCGAGGGGCTCGCCTACGCTGTTTGATGGCAATCGCTATCATTCGCCTTGAGCTTTGCAACTCAATGATTTGATTGAGTTATTGCTGACGATCTCTACACTGGAACATCACAGGCTGGCCAGGCCCATGAGCCCATGCCAAGCTGAAATGGTGTACTGACAACCGTGATCGAGGTAATGAGATGAAAGGCGACAGCAAGGTCATCGAGCACCTGAATACCGCGCTCGGCAACGAGCTGGTGGCGATCAATCAGTATTTCCTGCATGCCAAGATGTACAAGGACTGGGGCCTGAAGGCGCTGGCCAAGTGGGAGTACGATGAGTCCATCGAGGAGATGAAGCACGCCGACACGCTGATCGAGCGTATCCTGTTCCTCGAGGGCATCCCCAACCTGCAGGACCTGGGCAAGCTGCAAATCGGCGAGAACGTTCGCGAGATGCTCGAGTGCGACCTGAAGATCGAGCACGAAGGCCGCCAGGACTACATCGATGCGATCACCTACTGCGAGCAGGTCAAGGACTACGTCAGCCGCGACATCTTCCGTCACATCCTCGCCGACGAGGAGGATCACATCGATCATATCGAGACCGAGCTTGGCCTGATCGACAAGGTCGGTCTCGAGAACTACCTGCAGAAGCAGATGCAGGAAGCCGGCGAGGAGTAACGCCTGCGCGGCAATCGCTCGACCAGAGATTGCTTGACCATGAGACAGAGTGCCCCGTGGCCCGCCACGGGGCACTCTGTCGTTAAGGGGGCTTCATCATCGAAGGTCCTGGTCATGGAAAGGCCGTCGTTACGGAAAGGCCTTTTCCAGGGCGAAGCGCTGTACCGGCTCGCCCTGCACCTCGACGGTCTCGAGGAACATGTCCAGCGGGCGCGTCCAGAGCCCGTAGTCGCCGTAGAGCGCGCGGTAGACCACCAGCGGCTCCTCGGTCTCGCTGTGCCGGGCGACGCCGAGTACCTCGTAGAGCGGACCCTTGTAGTGGCGGTAGATGCCGCGGGGGGCCTTGTGGTCCATGGCAGCGTTTCCTCTGCTGAAGGTGGGGATCGTGAGCGTACGCGTCAGGGCGCGGCGGCGGCCTGCTTCGCCAGCCGAGCCAGCACCCGGGAGGCGGCGGTGAAGCCGAAGCTGCCGGTGACGAAGGTGGCCGCGCCGAAGCCCGAGGCGCAGTCGAGCCGGGTGGCCTCACCCTCGCCGGGCTTCTGGAAGCATACCTCGCCGTCGCTGCCCGGGTAGACGAGCTGCTCGTCGGAGTAGACGCACTCCACCGAGAAGCGCCGCTTGGGGTTGCGGGAGAAACCGAAGTCGCGGCGCAGGCGAGCGCGCACCTTGGCCAGCAGCGGGTCGTGCTCGGTGCGGGTCAGGTCGGCCACGCGGATGCGGGTCGGGTCGGTCTGGCCGCCGGCGGCGCCGGTCACCACGATCGGCAGCTTGCGGCGCTTGCACCAGGCGATCAGTGCCGCCTTGGCGACCACGCTGTCGATGGCGTCCACCAGCTGGTCGGCATCCTCGGGGATGCGCTGGGCCAGGTTGGTGGGGGTGACGAAGGCGCTGTCGGCCACCACCTCGATGCCCGGCTGGATGGCGCGGCAGCGTTCCGCCAGCACCTCCACCTTGGGGCGACCGATGGTGCCGTCGAGGGCGTGCAGCTGGCGATTGACGTTGGAGACGCAGACGTCGTCCAGATCGATCAGCGTCAGCTTGCCGATCCCGGAACGCGCCAGCGCCTCCACCGTCCAGCTGCCCACGCCGCCCACGCCGACCACCACCACGTGGGCGGTGCGGAAGCGCTCGGCGGCGCGCCGGCCGTAGAGCCGGCGGATGCCGCCGAAGCGGGCCTCGACGTCGTCGGGCATGGTGGAGGGGGAGGCGAGCGGGGCGGAATCGATCATGGCATCACGCTTGAGAGGTGGGGTGGGTCGGGGTCGGCAGGTGGCCGGTCCAGCCGAAGCGCTCGAAGAGGGCCGTCATGGTGGCGTCCAGCGGGCAGTGCAGCTCCAGGCGCTCACCGCTCACCGGGTGGTCGAGGGTCAGGCCCACCGCGGCCAGCAGCAGCCGGGGGCAGGCCAGCTGTTCGGCGAAGAAGCGGTTGTGATTGCCCTTGCCGTGCTTGGCGTCGCCGATGATCGGGTAGCCGCGCCGCGAGAGGTGACGGCGGATCTGGTGGCGACGGCCGGTGAGGGGATTTGCCTCCATCAGCGAGTAGCGGCTCTGGGGGTAGCGATCCACCCGGATCGGCAGCTCCACGCTGTCGAGCCGGCGGACCTCGGTCGACGCCTCCATGGCGGGCATCTCCGCCTTGGGCCGGCGGCCGTCCTCCTCGCGCAGCGGGTAGTCCAGGCGCTCCCTCGCCGGGCCGATGCCGCGCACCACGGCCAGGTAACGCTTGGTCACCCGGCGCTCGGTGAAGGCCGCCTGGAGCGACGCCGCGATCTCGGGATCCAGGGCGAAGACGATCACCCCGGAGGTAGGGCGATCCAGGCGGTGCACCGGATAGACGCGTCGCCCCAGCTGGTTGCGCAGGCGCTGCAGCAGGAACTCGCGCTCGCCGCGGGCGAGCGCGCTGCGGTGCACCAGCAGGCCGGCCGGCTTGTGCACGGCGACCAGGTGGTCATCCAGGTGGAGAAGGCTGAGCGGTGGGGTCATCGGAGCATCGCGGCCGGAACAAGGGGGCGCCATTGTCGCCCCCCTGCGCCGCGCTGTCATCCCGGCCGTGCCCGCTCACGGCGCGCTCCCGGGGCTCCCGCCCATATCGGGGCGGGAGAGGGGCGAGCCTAGAGGTGGGCCAGCACGGTATCGGCGCTGCTCTCCTCGACGCCCTTGGCGTCGACGCCCAGGTACTCCACCACGCCGTCGTCGGCGATCAGGGCGAAGCGCATGCAGCGCAGGCCCATGCCGCCGCCGGAGGCATCCAGTTCCATGCCCAGGGCGCGGGTAAACTCGGCGTTGCCGTCGGCCAGCATGGTGATGGCCTGGGCGTTCTGGTCCTTCTGCCAGGCCCCCATCACGAAGGCATCGTTCACCGCCAGGCAGGCGATGGCGTCCACCCCCTTGGCGGCGAGCTTGTCGGCATTGACCACGAAGCCCGGCATGTGGGTGTTGGAGCAGCCCGGCGTGAAGGCGCCGGGCACGGCGAAGAGCACCACCCGCCGGCCGGCGAAGAAGTCGCCGGTGGAGAGGTCCTCGGGGCCGTCGGGGCCGTTGGTCTTGAGGGTGATATCGGGGATCTTGTCGCCCTTGGCAATCGTCATGGGATGCTTCCTTGTCGTGAAGGTCGGTCGTGGGGTGTACGCCGCGGGATGCGTGCCGCGGTCTGCCCCGACAGTGTGGCGGGCCGGCCGGCGGTTCGCCAAGGGGCACGTGCGACCTTTCGGCACCTCAACCCCACGATGGTCGGCTCGCCTCGGGCGCCACGATTCGTCATGCTGGAGGCGATCGCCGCTCGGAGTTCGACCATGTCGCATTCGCCCGCCTATCGCCTTGCCGCCACGGTGCTGCACGGTTTCGATGAATATCGCTCGCGCTTCAAGCAGATCACCGACGACGCCAGTCGGCGCTTTCGCGACGCGGCCTGGCGCGAGGCGCAGCAGGCCTCCGCGGAGCGCATCGATCTCTACGACGAGAAGGTCCAGGACACCCTGGTGCGCCTCAGGCGCACCCTCGACGACGAACAGCTGACCCACTGCGAGTGCTGGCGCGAGGCGCGCGGGCACTATGCCGAGCTGATCGATCAACGGCTCGACTACGAGCTCGCCGAGACCTACTTCAACTCGATGTTCTGCTCGCTGTTCCATCATCGCCACATCCGCAACGACTGGATGTTCGTCTACAGCTCACGGGAACGGGCGGCACATCACTCGGGCCTGGAGCTCTGCCGCGTGAGGCGGGTGGGCGGTGACTGGGCGGGGGGGCTTCGCTGGGCGCTCGGTGAGGCGCGCTTCGAGACGCCCTTCGTCGACCTGTCCCGTGACGTCGAACTCGGCAGTGAGGTGCTGCATCGCCTGCTGCCGGCGGCCATCCTCGAGGACCCCGAGGCCGAGATCGAGCTGATCAAGAGCGTCTTCTATCGCAACAAGGGCGCCTACCTGGTCGGGCGGGTGCTGGGCGGCGGCGAGCAGGTGCCGCTGGTGCTGCCGGTGCTGCACCGCGAGGGTGAGGGGCTGCACCTGGATACGCTGCTGATCGAGCCCGAGGAGGTCTCGATCATCTTCTCCTTCACCCGCGCCTACTTCCAGGTCAAGGTGGTGGTGCCCAGCGAGTTCGTGCACTACCTCCAGGAGCTGATGCCCGACAAGCCCCAGGGCGAGCTGTATGCCGCCATCGGCTTCTACAAGCACGGCAAGACCGAGTTCTTCCGCGCCCTGAACCGCCAGGTGGCCCGGCGGGAGGATCAGTTCATCATCGCCCCGGGGGTGCGCGGCATGGTCATGGCGGTGTTCGTGCTGCCCTCCTTCCGGACCGTGTTCAAGATCATCAAGGACCGCTTCGACCCCAGCAAGGAGATGACCGCCGAGAACGTTCGCGACAAGTATCGCCTGGTCAAGCGCCACGACCGGGTGGGGCGCATGGCCGATACTCAGGAGTTCTCCAACTTCATCGCCCGCCAGGACCATTTCGCCCCCGAGTGCCTGGCGCACCTGCTGGAGGTGGCGCCCTCCACGGTCACCCTGCGCGGCGACAAGGTGATCATCAAGCACTGCTATACCGAGCGCATGATGACCCCGCTCAATCTCTACCTGGAGACCTGCGACGAGGCGGAGACCCGCGCGGTGCTGAAGGATTACGGCAACGCCATCAAGCAGATGGCCGCCGCCAACATCTTTCCCGGGGACATGCTGCTGAAGAACTTCGGGGTGACCCGCCACGGTCGGGTGATCTTCTACGACTACGATGAGATCAGCTACCTCACCGAGTGCCGCTTCCGGCACATTCCCGAGCCCCTCTACCCCGAGCAGGAGCTGGCCGACGAGCCCTGGTACTCGGTGGGGCCCAACGACATCTTCCCCGAGGAGTTCGGCCCCTTCCTGTTCGCCGATGTGCGGCTGCGCAAGCTCTTCTACCAGCTGCACCCGGAGCTGTTCGATGCCGACTACTGGACGGGGCTGCAGCAGGCCATCCTCGACGGCCGGGTGATCGACGTCTATCCGTATCGCAACAAGCGGCGCTTCGCCGGCGACGACGGCAACGGCCTGACCTACTAGCCGGAGCCCGACCTGGCCGAGGCACGCTATGCTGAAAGCAACCGAGTCTGCCTTGCCACGCCATCACCCCAAGGAGAGCGCCCATGCTGGACCTGATTTCCCACCCTGCGGAGCATGTCGTGGCGATGAAGGCGAGTGGTGTCGTCACGGCCCAGGAGCTGCAGCGCGCCATCGATGCCGTCGAGGCCGCCAAGCAGGCCCATCCCCGAGTCAGCCTGGTGGTCGAGATCGACGGCCTGCGCTGGATGACCCTGGCCGCCCTGATGAAGGATGTCGGCTACGGCCTGACCCAGCTCGGCGACCTCAAGCACTACCACCGGGCCGCCGTGGTCACCGACCAGGAGTGGGTCAGGCACCTCGCCCAGCTGGAGGAGCGACTGTTCAAGGCCGTGGAGATCCGTACCTTCTCCCCGCGTGAGCATACCGAGGCCATGGCCTGGGCCGCCGAACTGCCCAAGGGGGACCATGAGGACCCCGAGGAAGATGGCTATCACGGCGCCTGATCGTGACGTGCCCTCCAGCCGACCAGGACGCCAAACGCATGTCGCCCGGGCGATGGAAACGACCGGACGGGGCACTGTATGGTCGCTCTGGAGCCCGAAGTGGTAGTTTCAGAGCGCGGCAAGGTGTGGACACGGGCCTCAGGCGCCCGAGTGGCGAGAGGTGGTGAATGGTCGAGCAGCGACGCCCGCATCTGGTGGTGTTCACCGGGGCGGGGATCAGTGCCGAGAGCGGCATCCAGACCTTTCGTGCCAGCGACGGCCTGTGGGCCGACCATCCGATCGAGGCGGTCGCCACGCCCGAAGGTTGGCGACGCGACCCCGCACGGGTACTGCGCTTCTACGACCAGCGCCGCGACCAGGTGCGCCGGGCCCGCCCCAACGCCGCCCACAAGGCGCTGGCGAGCCTCGAGCAGCAGGGCTTCGCGGTCAGCATCATCACCCAGAACATCGACGACCTGCACGAGCGCGCCGGCTCGCGCCGGGTGCTGCACCTGCATGGCGAGATCCTCAAGGCGCGCTCCACGGTGGATGCGCGCATGCACTACCCGCTGCCCCGCGGCGGGATCCGCCTCGGCGATCTCTGCGACAAGGGCAGCCAGCTGCGCCCCGACGTGGTGTGGTTCGGCGAGAGCGTGCCGCATTTCAGTGAGGCCTGCGAGACCGTGGCGGGGGCCGACCTGCTGCTGGTGGTGGGCACCTCGCTCGCGGTAATGCCCGCCGCGGCGCTGCTCGAGCACGTCCCTGCGGACGCGCCCTGCGTGCTGGTCGACCCCGAGGCCCGAGCCCTGGCGCCGCCCGG
Organism: Halomonas sp.; assembly: GCA_033720795.1. GTDB lineage: Bacteria > Pseudomonadota > Gammaproteobacteria > Pseudomonadales > Halomonadaceae > Halomonas. The sequence goes on from JAWWBV010000092.1 coordinate 7,574, forward strand.
CACGGTCGGCCTCGAGCAGACAGCCGGCAAGGGTGTGCCGGCCCTGGTGCGCCACTGGACGCGCGAGCGGCGCCTGTGGCTGCCGGAGACCCTGCTGGGCGAGGCATGAAGCGGGCGGCATGCTAGAATGCCGCCCCCTTCGCCGTCGGGACCCAGCCAGCATGCAGGACGACACCCTCCAGGACGCCGTCATCGAACACGACCCCGCG
>JAWWBV010000093.1:0-7741 GCA_033720795.1 Halomonas sp.
CACATCGACCTGGCCGACAGCGACTCCCGGGAGCTGCCGCTGATCCTGGGCCAGCTGCCGATCCTGCCGGCCCACTACTGGGAAGGCCGGGACTTCGAGGCGACCACCCGGGACGCCCTGCTCGGCTCGGGCCCCTACCGCATCGCCACGGTGGAGCCTGGCCGGCGCATCGTCTACGAGCGCGTGGCGGACTACTGGGGGCAGGACCTGCCCGTGAACCGCGGCCGCCACAACATCGAGCGGCTAGTCTACGACTACTACCGCGACCAGACCGTCGCCCTGGAGGCCTTCAAGGCCGGCAACCTCGACCTGCGCATCGAGACCAGCGCCCGCAACTGGGCCACCGCCTACGACTTCCCGGCCCTCGACGCCGGCTTCGTGAAGCGCCTCGAGGTGCCGGACGGCCAGCCCGCCGGGATGCAGGCCTACGTGATGAACCTGCGCCGCGACAAGTTTCAGGACGTGAGGGTGCGCGAGGCGCTGAACCTGGCCTTCGACTTCGAGTGGCTCAATCGCAACCTCTTCTACGGCGCCTACGAACGCACCGAGAGCTACTTCGCCAACTCCGAGATGGCCGCCGAGGGGCTGCCGAGCGAGGCCGAACTCGCGCTGCTCGCGCCCCATCGCGAGGCGCTGCCCGACGAGGTCTTCGAGGCGCCGCTACCGATCGAGCACCCCGAGGGGCTGCGTCCCCGGCTGGCCCGGGCGCTGGAACTGCTGGGCGAGGCGGGCTATGCGGTGCGCGACGGCGTGATGACCGATCTCGACAGCGGCACGCCCCTGCGCCTGGAGGTGCTGCTGTTCGACACCCAGTTCGAGCGGGTCGTGCAGCCGCTGCTGCAGAACCTCGAGCGCCTCGGCATCCAGGGCGACATCCGCATCGTCGACGTCAACCAGTACCTCAACCGGCTGCGCAGCTTCGACTTCGACATCATCGTCGGCAGCTTCCCCCAGTCGGCCAATCCCGGCAACGAGCAGCGCGACTTCTGGACCAGCGAGTTCGCCGATGTGCCCCAGAGCCGCAACCTGATCGGGCTCAGCGACCCGGTGATCGACGCGCTGGTCAGCGAGCTGATCGCCGCCGACTCCCGGGAGGCCCTGGACACCGCCGCCCGGGCGCTGGACCGGGTGCTGCGCTGGGGCTTCTACGTGATTCCCCAGTGGCACCTGGGCGAGACGCGGATCGCGCTGTGGGACAAGTTCGGCTGGCAGGAGCCCTTCCCCACCTACGGACTGGACCTTCACGCCTGGTGGGTGGACCCCGAGCGCGGCCGCGAGATCGAGGCCCGCCAGCGCAATCGCTGAGGGCGCCGACTGTCCCCGGCTTGAAGACCCTGATCATCCAGTAAGGACACGCCGTGGCCGCCTACGTACTGCGCCGCCTGCTGCTGATGATCCCCACCCTGCTGGGGATCATGCTGCTCAACTTCATCATCGTCCAGGCCGCCCCGGGCGGGCCCATCGACCAGGTGCTGGCCCGCTTCCAGGGGCTCTCCAGCCAGGCCAGCACCCGCATGGAGGGCGGCGGCGGCGATGTCGCGGCGGGCGGCGAGTCCCGCGGCGCCCGGGGCATCCCCCCCGCCTTCATCGAGAAGCTCGAGGCGCAGTTCGGCTTCGACGAGCCGGCCCACGAGCGCTTTCTCGGCATGATCGCCGACTACGCCACCTTCGACTTCGGCGAGAGCTTCTTCCGCGACGAGCAGGTCACCACCCTGATGCTCGAGCGCCTGCCGGTGTCGATCTCGCTGGGGCTCTGGACCACCCTGGTGGTCTACCTGGTCTCGATCCCGCTGGGCATCCGCAAGGCGCTCCACCACGGCTCGCCCTTCGACGTCTGGAGCTCGGGGCTGGTGATCGTCGGCTACGCCATCCCCGGCTTCCTGTTCGCGATCCTCTTGATCGTGCTGTTCGCCGGCGGCAGCTACTGGGATGTGTTCCCGCTGCGCGGCCTCACCTCGGCGGACTTCGACGAGCTCTCCGCCTGGGGCAAGGTCAAGGACTACCTCTGGCACATCACCCTGCCGGTCGCCGCCTCGGCGATCGGCAGCTTCGCCACCCTGACCATGCTGACCAAGAACAGCTTCCTCGACGAGGTGCACAAGCAGTACGTGCTGACCGCCCGCGCCAAGGGCGCCAGCGACCGGCGCGTGCTCTACGGCCACGTCTTCCGCAACGCCATGCTGATCATCATCGCCGGCCTGCCCGCCGCGCTGGTGGGGATCTTCTTCACCGGCTCGCTGCTCATCGAGGTGATCTTCTCCCTCAACGGGCTCGGCCTGCTGGGCTTCGAGGCGGTGATGCAGCGCGACTACCCGGTGATCTTCGGCACCCTCTACCTCTACACCCTGATCGGCCTGATCCTGAAGCTGATCTCCGACCTGACCTATGTGTGGGTCGACCCGCGCATCGACTTCGAGACACGGGAGTCCTGAGTCATGAACGCCCCACGCCCATCTCGCCTCTCGCCGATCACCCGGCGCCGCCTGGCGGTGTTCCGCAACAACCGCCGCGCCCGGCTCTCGCTGTGGCTCTTCGCGGCACTGTTCCTGCTCAGCCTGGTCGCGGAGCTGATCGCCAACGACCGGCCGATCGTCATGCAGTACCAGGGGCAGTGGTATGCGCCGATCATCGTGGACTATCCGGATACCGAGTTCGGCGGCTTCCTGCCGAGCCCCGCCGACTACCGCGACCCCTTCACCCGGGACGAGATCGCCGCCAACGGCTGGATGCTCTGGCCGCCGATCCCCTTCTCCTACGAGACCCTGGACCGGGCGCTCGACCACCCAGCGCCCTCGCCGCCCACGGCCCGCCATTGGCTCGGCACCGACGATCAGGGCCGCGATGTCCTGGCCCGGGTGATCTACGGCTTTCGGCTCTCGGTGGTCTTCGCGCTGGTGCTGACGGCGGGCTCGCTGGTGCTCGGGGTGCTGGCCGGCGGCATCCAGGGCTACTTCGGCGGCAAGGTCGACCTGATCGGCCAGCGCTTCACCGAGATCTGGTCGGGGCTGCCGATGCTCTTCCTGCTGATCATCCTGGCGAGCCTCGTCGAGCCCAACCTCTGGTGGCTGCTCGGCATCATGCTGCTGTTCTCCTGGCTCGGCCTGGTCGACGTGGTGCGCGCCGAGTTCCTGCGCGCGCGCAACCTGGAGTACGTGCGCGCCGCCCGCGCCATGGGCCTGCCCTCGCCCCTGATCATGTGGCGTCACGTGCTGCCCAACGCCATGGTCGCGACCCTGACCTTCATCCCCTTCCTCTTCACCGGCGCCATCACCACCCTCACCGCCCTGGACTTCCTGGGCTTCGGCCTGCCACCGGGCTCGCCGTCGCTGGGCGAGCTGGTCGCCCAGGGCAAGAACAACCTGCAGGCGCCGTGGCTCGGCATCACCGCCTTCGTCACCCTGTCGCGGATGCTCTCGCTGCTGGTGTTCATCGGCGAGGGGCTGCGCGACGCCTTCGACCCGCGCCACATCCAGCACGCCGCCACCCCGAGGACCTCGAGCGATGCCTGAGCCCCTGCTGCGACTCGACGACCTGACCATCGCCTTCGACGACGTCACCGTGGTCGACCGGCTGTCGCTCACCGTGAACCGCGGCGAGACCCTGGCCCTGGTGGGCGAGTCCGGCTCCGGCAAGTCGGTCTCGGCGCTCGGCGCCATGAGCCTGTTGCCCCCCAACGCACGCATCGAAGGCGGCCGCCACCTCGGCGACACCGACCTCGCCGGCCTCTCGCCACGAGGCTGGCGGGGGCTGCGCGGCAGCCGAGTGGGCTTCGTCTTCCAGGAGCCCATGACCTCGCTGAACCCGCTGCACCCCATCGGCAAGCAGATCGGCGAGGCGCTGCGCCTGCACCAGGGACTCACCGGCAAGGCGGCGCGACGTCGCACCCGGGCGCTGCTCGAGCAGGTCAAGCTGCCCCGGGCCGAGGAGCTGCTGGACGCCTGGCCGCACCAGATCTCCGGCGGCCAGCGCCAGCGGGTGATGATCGCCATGGCCATCGCCAACGAGCCGCAGCTGCTGATCGCCGACGAGCCGACCACGGCGCTGGACGTCACCGTGCAGCAGGAGATCCTCGCCCTGCTGGCCGAGCTGCGTGACCGCCACGGCATGGGCATGCTCTTCATCACCCACGACCTCAACCTGGTGCGCCGCCACGCCGACCGGGTCTGTGTGATGCATCACGGAAAGGCGCAGGAGAGCGGCCCGGTGGGCGAGGTCTTTGCTCGTCCGACGAGCCCGCATACCCGCCTGCTGCTCGATGCCGAGCCGAGCGGATGGCCGACGCCCGTCGAGAGTCGGGCGCCGCTGCTCCAGGCCCGCGGCGTCGGGGTCAGCTTCCAGCGCCCCAAGCGCCTGTTCGCGCGTCGCCCGCCGCCCTTCGAGGCCGTCAAGCCGCTGAACCTTGAGGTGGCACCCGGCGAGACCCTGGGTATCGTCGGCGAATCCGGTTCGGGCAAGACCACCCTGGCCCTGGCGCTGCTGCGCCTGGGCCAGGGGCGCGGCGAGATCGACTTCGACGGGGCGCGCCTCGATCGCCTGAGCGGCAACGACCTGCGCCGCCAGCGGCGCAGCCTGCAGGTGGTCTTCCAGGACCCCTATGGCTCGCTCTCCCCTCGTCTGCCGGTCTTCGACATCGTCAGCGAGGGGCTGCGCTTTCACCACCCGGAGCTCGCCCTGGCCGAGGTCGAGCGTCGGGTGCGCGACACCCTGCGCGAGGTCGGCCTGCCCGAGGAGTGCGCCTCCCGCTATCCCCACGAGTTCTCCGGCGGCCAGCGCCAGCGCATCGCCGTGGCGCGCGCGATCATCCTCGAGCCGCGCCTGGTGGTGCTCGACGAGCCCACCTCGGCGCTGGATCGCAGCGTGCAGAAGCAGCTCGTCGAGCTGCTGCGCGATCTGCAGGCCCGGCGTCGACTGAGCTACCTCTTCATCAGCCACGACCTGGCCGTGGTGCGCGCCATGGCCCACCGCATCCTGGTGCTCAAGGACGGCGAGGTGATGGAACAGGGTGACTGCCGACAGGTGCTCGAGCGGCCCGCCAGCGACTATACCCGAGCCCTGGTGGCGGCCGCCGGCCTCGCCGAGGTCGACTGAGCCGGGAAAGGTCCTGACGGATTCGGATTCGCGACAGGTGGATGACAGGAAGACGCTGCTCGATCGGCAGACAGGCAAGATAACGGTATAAAAGCGAGGCGGTGGGCGCCACGAGCCATCGATCCACGTCGAGTCGAGAGCCCGCCGTGTCGATGACCACGATCACCGGCGCCTGCGTCGTCGGGGCGTTGACAGGCGACGAGGATGCATTTGTTACGTCGCGTTACACTGTGTCTCTTCCCACCTGCCGATGAGACGCCATGCGACGCCTCCTTCCCTCACTGCTAGCCCCCCTGCTGCTGGCCGCACTGCTCGTTGCCAGTACCAATGCGAGGGCGCTGAATCTGGATGAGGGCTGGGAATACCGCTGGGGCGACTCCCCCTTCCTCGCCGATGGCACCCCCGTCTGGGTCGAGGAGCCAGCAAATGACGTCGCGTGGCACGCCATCGCCTTCCCCTCCAATCCGCCCGGTCGCGACGGCCATCGGCACGCCTGGTTTCGCATCACCCTGCCCGAGGGCGAGTGGCGCGACCCGGTGCTCTACATCTACAGCGTCGATCTGATCACCCAGGTCTGGCTCGGTGACCAACGCATCTATCAGTACGGCCACTTCGATGCCCGGGGCGAGGGGCGCTTCGAGGGCTGGCCGTGGCACATGATCTCCCTGCCCGAGGACTTCGCCGGCCAGACGCTCTACTTTCGCGTCTTCTCCGATTACACCGACATCGGCCTGTGGGGGGAAGTCAAGCTGATGGATCGCCCCGATCTGCTGGCCTATATCCTGGGACGCTCTGCCGGCGACCTGGTCGTCAGCGCCTTCCTGATGCTGGTCGCCCTGCTTGCCTTCGTCTTCGCCGTCGTACAGGCCCAGCGGCGCAGCTTCGTGGGCATCGGACTGTTCGCTCTGGCATCGGCCACCATGCTGCTCGCCGAGACCCAGGCCAGCCAGCTGCTCCTCGACATGCCGCTGCTGTGGGACTACCTGGCCGCCGCCGGTTACTACACCCTGCCACTGGCCATGGGGCTGATGCTGGAACACTGGTGCGCCGCGCAGCGCCCGCGGCTGCTGCGCGCCGTCTGGCAACTGCATCTCGGCTACATCACCGTGGCCCTGGGGCTCGCGGCGAGCGGCATCATCGATCTCTCCAGCACGTTCCCGCCCTTCGATGCACTGCTGGTGGTGACCCTTATCGTGATGTTCACGACCATCGCCGTGCACCTGGGCGTACTCAATGGCGAACAGCGACTGATCGCGCTGAGCTATGGGCTCTTCGCCCTGGTGCTGCTGGTCGACATGGCCGTGGCCCACGGCCTTCTCGCCTGGCGGGAGGTCCCGGTGAGTCTTGGCGCGCTGGGGTTCGCGCTGGCGATCGTGGTGATCTCGCTATGGCACTATCGCCAGACGCAGCGGGAGCTCGAGCACCTCAACCACTCCCTGGAGCTCCAGGTCGCCGAGCGCACCGAGGCCCTCCAGGAGATGGTGATGAAGCTGCAGGCCTTCTCCTACCAGGACGCCCTGACCGGCGTGCACAACCGCCGCTACTTCGATGAGCTGCTGGAACACGAGGCCGCCCTGGCACGGCGCAACGGCATGCCCTTGACCCTGGCGATGATCGATATCGACCACTTCAAGCAGTTCAATGACCGCGAAGGCCATGAGGCGGGGGACACGGTGCTGATCGGCCTGGGGCGGCTGCTGACCCATCATTTCCGCAACAGCGACGAGGTCTGCCGCCTGGGCGGGGAGGAGTTCGTCGTCGTCATGCCGGGCGCGACCGCGGCCATGGTCGAGGCGCGCCTGGCCGAGCTGATGGAGATCCTCCATCGCACGCGCTTTCGCTACCGCGACCGCGTGCTCGACCCCCTGTCGATCTCCTGCGGCATCGCCTCCTATCCCGAGCATGCCAGCGAACCCCTGACGCTGATCGGGCTCGCCGACAAGGCGCTCTATTCGGCCAAGCACGGCGGACGCGCTCGGATCGAGACCTACTCCTGATGAGCACGCGACGCTCAGGCGAGACGCGCGCCGGGGCAAAGGCGCGACTTCAGGGCGGGACCAGAGGGGCCTTCCGCGTCAGAACTGGGCTCGCTCCTCCTCGGTCAGCTCTCGCCACTCACCGGGCGCCAGCCCGCCGAGCGACAGCGGGCCGATCGATTCACGATGCAGGGCCTCCACATGGTGGCCGATCGCCGCGAACATGCGCTTGACCTGGTGATACTTGCCCTCGAAGAGGGTCAGCTCCGCCACCCGCGGCGCGCGCATCGAAAGCTCCGCGGGGCGCGTCGGCTTCTCCTCGCCGTCGAGCCACAGCCCCTCGGCGAACTGGGTCACGGCGGCGTCCCGGGCCTCGCCCTCCAGCGGCTCGGCGAGGGTGACGCGATAGACCTTGCCGCAGCGCCGCTTCGGCGAGGTCACCCGGTGGGACCACTGGCCATCATCGGTGAGCAGCACCAGGCCGGTGGTATCGACGTCGAGGCGGCCGACCGTCTGCAGCCGCTCCACGTGGGGCAGGTCGACCAGCTCGCGCACCAGCGGATAGAGGCCCCGGCGGGCGCTGCATTCGACCCCCGCAGGCTTGTGGAGCATCACGTAGCGCAGGCCGACCAGCGCCAGCGGCTCGCCGTTCCAGGTGACCCGGCGGTTCGCGTCGA
>JAWWBV010000094.1:0-7687 GCA_033720795.1 Halomonas sp.
CGCAGGTAGCCCGCGTCCTGGTCGACCACGATCCACCCCAGGCTGACCAGGCTGACCCAGGTGACCATGGCCAGCCAGGCCAGTACGAAGGGGTGCTGCATCAGTCCCCGGTCGTCTCTCAGCGACATCAGCAGCATGATGGCGATGAAGGGCAGCAGGAGGATGTCGGCAGGCTGGGGCAGGCCGCTGGGAAACAGATAGAACGACGACAGCGACAGTCCCAGGAACAGGAAGATCCCACCGAGCGGGTTCATTCGACGCCCTCCCCCTCAACGGTAGGCATAGAGGTAGCTGTCGCCATAGCCGTAGCGGCCCGTGGCGGTCTTCTCGATGCCGTTGAGGATGGTGCCCTTGAGGCTCACCCCGGCGTGCTCCAGGCGACGCTTGGCGGCGCGAACCTCCTTCAGGGTGTTACGACCGTAGCGCACCACCAGCAGGCTGGTGCCCGCCAGCTTGCCCGCCACGGCGGCATCGGTCACGGCCAGCACCGGCGGCGTGTCCAGCACCACCAGCTCGTAGCGGCGGCTCATCGCCTCGAGGAAGTCATGGAAACCACGCTGCATGAGCAGTTCCGAGGGATTGGGCGGCACGCTGCCTCGGGCGATGTAGTCCAGCCCCTCGATCGAGGTGGAGCGGATCGCCTCCTCGATGCCGATGCGCCGGGCCAGCAGGTCGGAGAGACCGTCGTGGCCCTTGTCATGGAAGGCGTGGTGAAGATGGCCGCGGCGCATGTCCGCATCCACCAGCAGCACCCGCTGCCCCGCCTGGGCACACACCGCAGCCAGGTTGGCCGAGACGAAGCTCTTCCCGACCTCGGGGCTGGCCCCGGCGATCATCAGCCGGTTGTTCCCCGACTCGAGCATGGCGAAGTAGAGGCTGGTGCGCAGGGTACGCAGCGACTCGACGGCCACTTCGTTGGGATCGCGATCGGCCAGCAGGCCGCGGAAGACGTTCTGCCCCTGGCTGGCCTGACGCGAACGAATGCGTCGCGCCAGGCGCGTCTGCTGGTCGGAGGCCGGCACTAACGCGTAGACCGGCAGCCCCAGCTCCTCCAGCTGGTCCGGCGACTCCACCGCACGGCTCAGCACCAGCTTCAGCACGACGACCACCATGGCCAGCAGAGCACCGAACAGGGCACTGGCGACGGAGACCAGGGGCACCTTCGGGGCGATGGTGCCCCTGAGCAGGACCGCCTCATCGAGGATACGCACATTGCCCACCGTGCCGGCCTTGAGCAGCCGCATCTCCTGGCGCTGGTTGAGCAGCTGCACGTAGATCTGCTGGTTCACCTCGGTGTCGCGCGTCATCCGCAGCACTTCCTGCTGGGTCTCCGGCAACAGGTTCACCTGCGCCTCGAGCCGCGCTTTCTCCTGCAGCAACTGGGCCCGCTGACGCAGCAGCGCCTGGTAGTTGGGATGCCCGGGACGGAACCGCTCCGCCAGGTCCGATTCCGTCAGGGCCAGCGCGGTCAACTGGTTCTCCACCTCGACCAGGCTGTTGAGCAGATTGCGGGTCTCGAAGTTGAGGTCCACGGAGTCACGTTCCGCCCGGTAGGTATTGAGACGGTTCTCCGCCGCGGTGAGCTGCTGATTGACCTGGGGAATCTGGGCGTCCAGGAAGGCCAGCTGCTTCTCCGCCTCCTCGGACTGGCGCTGGACGTTCTGGGTCAGGAAGACACCGGTGACGGTCGCCAGGATACGGTCGATGCGCTCCTGATCCGGACCACTCAGGGTCAGCTGAAAGACCCCCGAGCCAGTGCCCCGGGGCAGGATGGTGAAACGCCGCTGCAGCTTGCCGATGGCGCTCAGTCGAGAGACGCGTCGGACCGTGAATTCCGCTCCTGGGTGGGCCTCCAGGCGTCCGATGAACAGCCGGTAGCCGCTGTCATCCTGCAGGGTATCGCCGATGTCGCCGGCCAGGATGCGTCGCCCCCCCTGCCACAGCTCCACGCCTGTGGGACCGGTCACTCTCAGCAGGTGCTCCCGGCCGACCATGGCGGGAGGAACCTCGAAACGGCTCACCTCCAGGGTCTCGTCGTGCCAGACGAACCCATCGACCAGCCGGGCATCGATCCCCGGCAACTCCTCCAACAAGGCGCTTGGCGTCAATCCCTCGACCCATTCCCGGGTCATGCCGTGGTGGACCAGGAAGTCGCCCACCCAGGGCAGCCGTCGTGGCTCGACCTCGATCTCCAGATCGAGGCGATCGACGGTATTGCCCATGACCAGCCGCGACTGCAGGATCTCCATCTCGGCGGAGGTCGGGTTGGCCATCTGATTGCCCACGGCCAGGCTGTCCAGCACCCCGAGGCCGGCGCCGCGGTTCTCGACCTGGATCAGCGCATCGGCCTGATAGATCCGCGGCTGCGAGCTGGCAAAGAAGTAGCCGCCGAGCAGGAACACCAGGGACGTCAGCAGGATCATCCACTTGTGATCGAGCATGGCCGAGACCAGCTTGCCCAGGCTGATGTCGGGACTCTCCTGAGGGGGCGGCGTCGCCCCCGGGTGACTCGGGAATACGGACATGACGATGGCCTCGTGCAGGGGCTAGAGCCGACCGACTTCGTCGGCCGAGCTGGCGATATCGCCGGGGAAGGTGAGGGTCGGCAGCAGCAGGCTGATCACGCTGTTCCAGCGAGCCAGCGGCGCCGAGGTCACATAGACCACGTCCTGGGGCTGCAGCGGGAAGCGGGTGCCCAGCATCAGCCGGGTCGCATCGCTGATGTCGAGCTGGTAGACGGTCGCCAGCTTCTCGCTATCCGGCGCATGGCCGCGCACCACGAAGATGCCGGAAGGCTCGGCACGCAGCTCGTTGACGCCCCCGGCGCGGGCCAGTGCGTCCGTCAGGGTGATGCGCTCATTGCCCAGGGCGATCGCGCCGGGTCGACGGACCTGGCCCAGCACCACCACGTTCTGGTTCTCCGCGGTCGGCACATGCAGCAAGTCGCCGTCACGCAGCAGCTGGTTCTGGCTCAGATCGCCCTGGCGCAGCAGGCCATAGAGCGACAGGCGCTGCTCGCGTCCCTCACGCACCAGCAGGATGTTGTGCCAGTCGGCGTTGGGATTGGCCCCGCCCACCTCGCTGATGGCATCCAGAATGGTCATCGGCACGATGGTGATCGGCAGGGTTCCCGGGGTCTCGACCGAGCCGCTGACATAGACCTTCTGGGAGCGGAAGGCCGCCACGCCCACCTCCACCTGGGGGTCGGTAATCACCGTCGAGAGTCGCCGCGTGATCAGCCGACGCACCTCTTCCAGCGTCAAGCCGGCCACCCTCACCCGCCCCACAGACGGATAGAACATCGTGCCGTCGGGGCGGATGCGGTTGCCCGTCTCTGCCGCCTCACGCTCGGCACCCGCGGGAATGGTCAGCTCGGGGTGGTCATAGACGATGATGCTCAGCACATCGCCCGGTCCCAGGCGATATTCGTAGGACTCGATCGCCCGACGCAGCTCGCTCGAGGCCGGTCGCGACAGCGACTCCCGAACCGGCGCCATGGCCGCCACCAGCTCTGGCGTGATCGGTTCCAGGTCGACCCGCGCGTCCAGCGACTCACCGATCTCGTCCTCGTCGATATGCCCCCCGGGCGCCATGGCACAGCCGCCGAGCAGCAACAGAACCGCCAGCACGCCCAGCAGCCCCGTCCGGAACCGCCAGGAGTTTCGCTGCCCTGCCCCGGTGGTGATCTGGTCCTGCGCTTGTAACGCTTGCGTGATCATCACGACATCCCCCGTTTTTTTTCGGCCACGCTACCGCCCCGAGGGTGTCGTCCGGCATCGCCCCGAAGCCCCTTCCTGCAGCCACATGGCCACCGCAACCTGCCGGCGGCTGGTTCCGCGTCCCGTCGAGCTGCTCAGCAGACTTCGGGATACAAATCGCTACCTAGTGTTGCCAGAAAGATAACTTCAGCTTACAAACTTACAGATCAGCCACATTGCGGTTTTCCTGGACCACTGGGGCTGATCAGGGACGGTCGTAAAGGTCAAGAATGGTGGAGAGAGATCAGCGGAAGGGGCGTGACCGAAGCCTCATCCATGCCTCAGTCGCGAAGCTGAACAAGCATCAGGGGAGACTCATGCCCAGGAATCAGGATGACGGCCAGGCGGGAGAGGAGATCGCGCCAACGGCGTGCGGAGAGAGCCGTCGGCGGGTAGTGAAGCGAGGGGGGCGTCCGCTCAGCCGGGCAGCTGAGGCGAACGCGGCGAGGGAGCCTCCACCAGCACCCAGGGCACCATGAGCCATCCCAGGAACATCAGGACGCCGGCCGGATAGGCAAAAAAGCCATAGCTCAGTCCGAACCCCAGGTAGGCGACCGGTACCAGGGTTCCGGCCAGGGCCAACGCGGCATATCCTGAGGCATCCTTCCGACGCCCGCCCCGGAAGTGCCACCAGGGCAGCAGGTAGAGGGCCAGCAGGGCGCCGAGGCCGAGCAGGCCGCGCCGCACCCAGGCATCCAGCAGGTCCTGATGCGGATGCCAGAATTCCCGCAGATGCGAGCCAAAGCGAGGGTCCGACCTCGCTATCAGCCTGGCCATCCCGTCCTGGAAGCCGCCCTGACCATGCCCCAGCACCGGCTTGTCGCGGATCAGGTGCCAGGCGCCCTGCCACAGGGCGATGCGGCTACTGACCGAGCTCGGCCTCTCGGGATGAGCGACATGGGTCTGGAACTCGGCCACCGCCTCGTCGAAGCGCACCTTCACCCGGGTATCCGGTATCAGATAGAGCGCCAGCGGCACGGCCAGCAGCAGGAACAGCAGCCAGCGCCAGGCCCCGGGGCGAAAGCCATGCCCCTGCCCTCGCCGCCACCCTCTCAGCAGGATCCACATCATCAGCGGCAGCGCGACCCAGCCGCCGCGAGCGCCGGCGAATCCCGAGGCCACCAGTCCGCCAACGGCTCCCAGCAGCAGTAGCCCGCACCACATCCGGTCGTGCCGATGCAGCGCCCAGCCCAGACCGGCCACGCAGAGCAAGCCGGTGAGCAGGCTGAGATTGCCGTAAAGGATCGGGTCGAGTCCCACGCCGTCCGCGCGGGAATCCCCTTCCAGGAATGCCTGCGACAGCGCCGAGGCCCCGGTCAGGAGCCCACCGATCGCCACGCCGCCCCACCATGAGGCGGGCGACGGAGGCGCGCAGCGCAGCTGCAGCAGCGCCGGCACGGCGAGCCAGGCCGCCAGCATCGACGGCAGGCCGCGGGCGCCCTCGAAAGCGATGAGACAGGAGATGAGCTGGGCCAGCCCCAGCAGCAGGAACGCGGATGCCAGCAGACGATCCGGCCCGGTCAGCTGCTCGAGGCGACATCGCCGACGCTTAAGCCCCAGCACTCCGGCCACCGCCAGCCAGCCGACGCCGATCCAGTAGCCCCAGGGGAGCACCAGCGGCAGGGCCGTCAGCAGCAAGACCCCGACGCTGCTGACGCGCCCGGCCGAGGGTCTCGAGAAGCGCATGCGGGCTCCGTGCTGGGCCGGCGGACGCGGCTAGCTCAGCGAGTCGCCCCGCCCCACGGCGAAGTAGAGCAGCCCGGCCGCCTTCACCGCCTCGGGTTCGAAGAGGTTGCGGCCGTCGACCACCACCGGCATGGCCAGCTGCTGTTTCAGCCAGGCGAAGTCCAGGGTGCGAAACTCCTTCCACTCGGTGCAGATCACCAGGGCGTCGGCGCCCTTCACCGCCTGGATGCGATCGCCCACCAGCACCAGGTCGTCACGCTCGCCGTAGAGACGGCGGCACTCCCGCATCGCCTCCGGGTCGTAGGCCTGCACCCGGGCACCGGCCTCCCACAGCGCCTCCATCAGGGTGCGGCTCGGGGCGTCGCGCATGTCATCGGTGTTGGGCTTGAAGGCCAGGCCCCATAGGGCGATGGTCTTGCCGGCCAGGTCGCCATCGAAGGCCTGTTTGAGCTTGGCGAAGAGCGTCTGCTTCTGGCGCCGGTTCACCGACTCGACGGCGGTGAGCAGCTCCGCCCGGTAGTCCACGTCGGCCGCGGTCCGCGCCAGGGCCTGCACGTCCTTGGGGAAGCAGGAGCCGCCGTAGCCGCAGCCCGGATAGATGAACTGGTAGCCGATGCGCGGATCCGAGCCGATCCCGCGGCGCACCTGCTCCACGTCGGCGCCCAGCCGCTCGGCCAGGTTGGCGATCTCGTTCATGAAGCTGATCTTGGTCGCCAGCATGGCGTTGGCGGCGTACTTGGTCAGCTCGGCGGCCCGCACGTCCATGAACATCAGCTTTTCCTGCTGGCGGATATAGGGCGCGTAGCACTCGCGCATCAGCCCCTTCACCCGCTCGGACTCGGTACCGACGACGATCCGCGCGCCGTGGGTGAAGTCCTCGATGGCCGCGCCCTCCTTGAGGAATTCCGGGTTGGAGCAGACGTCGAAGTCGAGTCGCTCGCCCCGGGCCTCGAGGGTCTTCGCCACCATCTCGCGCACGCGATCGGCGGTGCCGACCGGCACCGTCGACTTGTCGACGATCACCTTGTACTCGCTCATGTGGCGGCCGATGGTCTCCGCCACGGCCAGCACGTACTTGAGGTCGGCGCTGCCGTCCTCGTCGGGGGGCGTGCCCACGGCGATGAACTGCAGGGTACCGAAGGCCACCGCCTGAGCCGGATCGGTGGTGAAGCGCAGCCGTCCCGCGGCAACGTTGGCCTGCACCATGGGCTCGAGCCCGGGCTCGTAGATGGGGATCTCGCCGCCCTCGAGTCGGGCGATCTTTTCGGCGTCCACGTCCATGCACAGCACGTCGTGGCCCACGTCGGCCAGGCAGGAGCCGGTCACCAGGCCCACGTACCCCGTTCCAAAAATGGTGATCTTCATTCCCTGTCTCCTGAGCTGCCCCGGTGGTCTGTTCTAACCGGTAGAAGCTGTCGTCGCCATGTTATAGGTGTCGTGCGAGCAAGGCCGCCCGTTTGGAAGCGATGCTCGCCTCGCGATGAAGGCCGATAGCGGTCAACGGATTACACCCCATAGAACCCGCGGTACCACGCCACGAACTGCCTTACCCCCTCCTCCACGCTGACCTCGGGGCGATACCCCGTCGCCTGGTAGAGCGCCTCGGTATCGGCCCAGGTGCGCGGCACATCGCCCGGCTGCATCGGCTGGAGGTCGCAGATCGCCTCGCGCCCGGTCGCGGCCTCGACCGCACGCACGAAGGCCATCAACGACACCGGACTGCCATGACCGATATTGTAGAGCGCATAGGGCGCGCTGGAGCTATCCGGTCCCGATTCACTGGAGTGCCATTGCGGATTAGCTTGGGGAATGACGTCGAGCACGCGCACGACCCCTTCGACGATATCGTCGATGTAGGTGAAATCGCGCTCCATGTCGCCGTGGTTGTAGACCTGGATCGGCTGGCCGGCCAGGATCGCGCGGGTGAACTTGAACATCGCCATGTCGGGCCGGCCCCAGGGTCCATAGACCGTGAAGAAGCGCAGTCCGGTGGTCGGCAGGCCGTAGAGATGCGCGTAGGTATGCGCCATCAGCTCGTTGGCCTTCTTAGTGGCCGCATAGAGGCTGATCGGATGATCCACGCCATCCCCGGTGGCGAAGGGCACCTGCTCGTTCATGCCGTACACCGAGCTCGAGGAGGCATAGATCAGATGCTCCACGCCGGCATGTTGACAGCCCTCGAGCACGTTCAGGTGCCCGATCAGGTTGCTGTCGGCATAGACGTGGGGATTCTCCAGGGAGTA